>NCCY01000412.1:959-1527 GCA_002279855.1 Rhizobiales bacterium 12-68-15 | reverse complement strand
CCGACGCCAATGTGGTGCCCTTCACCGAATATGCGGGGGCCGTCCGCGAGGCCACCCGCGCCACCCTTTCCGGCCAGAAGCGCGTGGAGCGCGAGGTCACCGACCTGCGTGACCGGCTGCAGGGCCTCGCCGAGCGCATCGGCGACCTGCCGGAAGAATTCTCCGCCGCCCTCTCCGATCAGGTGGATATGCTGCTGGAGCGGGTGGAGCGGCCCGGCATCGATGCGGCGACCCTGAGCCCGCTGGTGGATGTGATCGAGCGCCATCTGGTGACCCTGACGGAGCGCGTGGTCGCCTCCCAGAAGCGGCTCGACCGGCTGGACGGCATCGAGCAGGCGCTGCACCGCATTGCCGATCAGGTGGAAGACCTTCAGCAGACCTCCGCCGATGCCTCCGTCGAGGCGCTGCAGGCGGTGGCCCTGAGATTGTCGGCCCGCGATGACGCGCCGGCCGTGCTCGGCCTCAAGCGCGGCCTTGCCGCCCTGGAGGCGCGCCAGCTTGAATTCGAGGCCCGCACCGAGGATTTCCTCGTGCGGGAGGTGGAGCTTGAGCTTCAGGGCCTTGCGGA
>NCCY01000412.1:0-941 GCA_002279855.1 Rhizobiales bacterium 12-68-15 | reverse complement strand
ACCCCTTACCCGGACCCCCGTTCCCAGGGACCGCAGGCCCGCGCCGACTGGCTCGCGGCTGCCGAGCGCGCGGAAATGCGCGACGTGGCGCCTTCCGCGCCAAAGCCCCATGCCCGCCGCCTGCTGATGCTGGCCGGCCGCGCCGCCGTGCTCGTCGCGGCCGTGGGCCTTGCCGGCGTCACGGTGCTCCAGATCGCCCGGCCCGGCACGTCCTATGCCCGCGCCACCCCGGGCGGCATCGCGGTTGCCACGTCGCCGGATGCCCGCGTGCCGGTGCAGGCCCCCGACCTTGCCAGCCTGAAGCTGCCCAACCTGCCCGCCGCGCTGGCGGATGCCGCCAAAGCGGGGGACCCGCAGGCGGCCTATGAGGTGGGGGCGCGCCTTGCGGATGGACGCGGCGTGCCGGCGGATCAGGCAGGCGCCGTGAAATGGCTGTCCTATGCCGCCGCCAAGGGCTCGGTGCCGGCCGCCTACAAGCTGGGCACGATCTATGAATATGCCGATCGCAACGCGGTGGAGGCCCGCCGTCTCTATGCCTGGGCGGCGGAGCGGGGAAATCTGCGCGCCATGCACAATCTGGGCGTGATGGCGACCGAAGGGCAGGACGGCAAGGCCGACTGGAGCGGCGCTGCCGCATGGTTCCGCAAGGCGGCGGACCTCGGCCTTGCGGACAGCCAGCACAATCTGGCCGTCATCCAGTCGCGCGGCCTCGCCGGCGCGGTGGATCTGGTGGACGCCTATAAGTGGTTCGCCCTTGCCGCCGCGCAGGGCGACACCGCCTCTGCCCGCAAGCGGGACGAGGTGGCGAAGCGGTCCGATGAAGCGTCCGTCAACCGCGCCCGCGCCATGGCGGCCGCGTTCAAGACCGGGCAGGTGGATGTCGCTGCCAACAGCGTGACCCCGAAGCCCGAATGGGATGCGACGGTGCGGGTCGAACGGGC
>NCCY01000233.1 GCA_002279855.1 Rhizobiales bacterium 12-68-15 | reverse complement strand
GTGCCGGGATAGTCGTCCGCATGGCTGTTGGCGACGCGGCTGAAATATTCGAACGCCTTGATGTCGTCCCGCTTCACGCCATCGCCGTCCGCATACATGCGGCCGAGCTTCCATTGCGCGGCGGGGTGGCCCTGATCGGCGGCATAGCGCAGCGCATCGACGCCCTTGGCGGTCTGGCCGGCACGCAGGAACTGGGAGCCGGAGCGGAATGCCTCGTCCACCGGGCGCAGCGGCGGCGCCAGCGGCACATTGGCCGGCGGGGTCAAGGCGGGGCCGTGGCCCTCATCCTGCGACAGGGCATTGCCATCGAAGGCCGCCACGGGAAGCACGGGAAGCGTCAGGCAGGCCGCCACAAGAGCGGCGCCGAACATGCGCACGCGGGACGTCCCGGGCACCGCCCGACGGGGCTGGCTCGGCAGGGCATCTCGCCCGGAGATATGGAAACGTGGCGCAATCCGCATGATTGGTCGAACTTGCCATCCCCTGCGGGCAACATCGCGGCTGAGGAAAGGCCACGCCAAGGATTCTCCTTGGCAACCTTCCGTCACCCGCTTCAACCCGTCGGTCCTGCGCCCACCCATTCACATCACCCCGAACGCGCCGCCGGACACACTCTCCGGAACACATTTCGTCACGTTCTTCCTTACCGTGTCGTTTCGTTTTGTGGCGGGAACGCGGCGCGAGAGGCAGCGGAAACCCTACGGACCGTTGAAACAGAAGCGGTGTTGCGGCGGCGACACAGATTAACGATACGCCCATCTTTGTTTGCCTCGCCGCACCTGCCTGCCGCCTTCCCAATCTCCATGGCCGTGGGCTCCGCGAGGACAAAGGCGGGGGACTTTGACCGGGCCGGGCGGGGGCGCTCAATTGCGGCGCGGGCTTGACCAAGGGCCGGTGAGTCAACCTTATCGACCCCTGATACCGGTCGGCAGCGGGGATGGCGGCACATGGGTGGCGGACGTTTGGCAGAGGTGTTTCTGGCCTTCCTGCGGCTGGGTCTGACCTCCTTTGGCGGGCCAGTCGCCCATCTCGGCTATTTCCGCAGCGCCTTCGTGGTCCGGCGGAAATGGATCGACGAAGCCGGCTATGGCGACCTCGTGGCCTTGTGCCAGTTCCTGCCCGGCCCGGCCTCCAGCCAGGTGGGGTTCGTGCTCGGCCTGCTGCGGGCCGGAAGCCTCATGGGCGGGCTTGCCGCCTGGGCCGGCTTCACTTTGCCCTCGGCCGTGCTGCTGGCCGCCCTCGGGCTCGGCGCCGCGCACCTCGCCGGCCCGGATGTGCAGGGCGTCATCCACGGGCTGAAACTGGTGGCGGTGGCCGTGGTGGCGCAGGCCGTGCACGGCATGGCGCGGACGCTCGCCCCCGATCTGCCGCGCGCCACCCTCGCCTTCCTGTCACTGGCGCTTGTGCTGCTATGGGCGGGAAGCCTCAGCCAGATCCTCGCCATTGCCGTCGGCGCCGCGGCAGGCTGCCTTCTGTGCCGGCAGGGCGCAGCGCCCGAGAGCACGCACCTCGCCGTGCCGCTCTCGCGCGCGGCGGGCCTCGCCTGCCTCGCGGTCGGTGGAGGGCTGCTGCTCCTCCTGCCGCTCGCGGGCGTCCTGTCGCCTCCCCTGGCGCTGGTGGAGGCATTCTACCGCGCCGGCGCGCTGGTGTTCGGTGGCGGCCATGTGGTGCTGCCGCTGCTGGAGACGGCGCTGGTGGGGCCGGGATGGGTGAGCGAAGCGGACTTTCTCGCCGGATACGGGCTGGCGCAGGCCGTTCCCGGCCCCCTCTTCACCTTCGCGAGCTATCTCGGTGCGGTGGCGGGCGGGGCCGGCGGGGCGGTCCTCGCCACCCTTGCCATCTTCCTGCCGGGGCTGCTGGTGGTGCTGGGCGCCCTGCCCTTCTGGACCGGACTGCGCCGGATGCAGCTGGCCGGTGCCGCCATGCGGGGGACCAATGCGGCGGTGGTGGGCGTGCTGGGCGCCGCCCTCTACAGCCCGGTCTGGACCAGCGCGGTCCATGGCCCGGTGGATTTCGTGCTGGCGACCGGCGGCTTCCTGCTGCTCACCGTCGGCAAGGCGCCGCCGCTGGCGGTGGTGGTGCTGCTCACCCTCGCGGGCTGGCTGTTCGCCTGATGCAAAAAGGCCGGCCCGGGGACCGGCCCTGACACGTCACGCGCCGGACAGCTGGCGGATGGCGGTGCGCACCTTTTCGGCGCGGGCGAGATATTCCTCGCGCTTCTCGCGCTCGGCTTCCACCACCTCCTCGGGCGCACGGGCGACGAAGCTCTCATTGGAGAGCTTGGAGTCGATGCGCGCCACTTCCTGGCCCAGCTTGCTCACTTCCTTGCGCAGCCGGACCAGTTCCGCCTGAAGATCCACCACGCCCGCCAGCGGCAGGGCGGCGACCTCGCCGCGCACCACCATCTGGACGGACTCGGAGGGCATGGCGTCCGCAAAGGTGATGGAGGACAGGCGGGCGAGACGGCGCAGCGCGTCATCCCACGCCTTCGCCCGCGCCTGCGTCGCCGCGGAGGCCTCCACCAGCACCAGCGGCACCTGCGCCCCGGCGGGCACGTTCATCTCGGCACGCACGGAGCGGACCTCGGTGATGAGGTCGAGAACCCAACCCACTTCGTCAACGGCGTCGGGCGCCTCAAGGCCTGAGAGGTCAGGCCATGCGGCGAGGGTCAGGAGCCCGTCCCGGGCGGGACCCACCTCCCCGGTGCGGGCCCACAATTCCTCGGTGAGGAACGGCATGAAGGGGTGCAGCAGCTTCAGCGCCACATCCAGCACGAACGCCGTGGTGGCGCGCGTCTCGTCCTTGGCGGCGCCGTCCGGCCCGGACAGGACCGGCTTCGCCAGTTCCAGATGCCAGTCGCAGAACACGTTCCACAGGAAGCGATAGACCGCGCCAGCCGCCTCGTTGAAGCGATAGGCTTCCAGCGCCGCCACCACCTCGGATTCGGCCCGCGTTGCCTCGCCGATGATCCAGCGGTTGAGCGTGCCGTCCACCTTGGCGGGGTCGAAGCCCTCCACGCGCTCGCAGCCGTTCATCTGCGCGAAGCGCACGGCGTTCCAGAGCTTGGTCGCGAAGTTGCGATAGCCCTCGACGCGCGAGGTGGCGAGCTTGATGTCGCGCCCCTGCGCGGCCATGGCCGCCAGCGTGAAGCGCAGGGCGTCGGCGCCATACTGGTCGATCAGGTCCAGCGGATTGATGACGTTGCCCTTGGACTTGGACATCTTCGCGCCCTTCTCGTCCCGGACGAGGGCGTGGATGTAGATGTCCTTGAACGGCACGTCGGGCATGAAGTGCAGGCCGAACATCATCATCCGGGCGACCCAGAAGAAGATGATGTCGAACCCGGTCACCAGAACCGAGGTGGGGTAGAATTTCGCAAGTTCCGGCGTCTCGTCCGGCCAGCCCAGCGTGGAGAAGGGCCACAGCGCGGAGGAGAACCAGGTGTCCAGCACGCGCGATGGCCTGCTCGAAAGCCTCGTCCTCGTCGAGCGCGACGAAGACATTGCCGAAGGGATCGTACCAGGCCGGGATCTGGTGGCCCCACCAGAGCTGGCGCGAGACGCACCAGGGCTGGATGTTCTCCAGCCACTCGAAATAGGTCTTTTCCCAGTTCTTCGGCACGAAGCCGGTGCGGCCCTCGCGCACGGCGGCGAGCGCCGGCTGGGCCAGCGTCTTGGCGTCCACATACCACTGGTCGGTGAGCCACGGCTCGATCACCACGCCCGAGCGGTCGCCATGGGGCACCATGTGGGTGTGCGGCTCGATCTGCTCCAGCAAGTCGCGGTTAGTGAAAAAATCGACGACATACTTGCGTGCCCAATTTCGGTCTTGCCCCGACAGTTGCGTTAGTGCGCCTCCGAAGTCCGGATCCGATGCATATGCATCAGGGCGAGCTGCATAGTCGTCGAGGATGCCCGTGACATCGATCCGGCCTTCCGCGTCCAGCACGTTGATCATCGGCAGATGGTGGCGGCGGCCGACCTCGAAATCGTTGAAATCGTGCGCGGGGGTGATCTTCACCGCGCCCGAGCCTTTTTCCGGGTCGGAATACTCATCCGCGACGATCGGGATGCGCCGGCCGAGCAGGGGCAGCAGCACATGCTTGCCGACGAGGTCGCGATAGCGCTCGTCCTCGGGATGCACAGCGACGGCGGTGTCGCCCAGCATGGTCTCCGGGCGGGTGGTGGCGACCACGATGAAGCGGCCCGGCTCGCCCTCGATGGGATAGCGCAGGTGCCAGAGATTGCCCTTCACCTCCACCGGCTGGACCTCAAGGTCCGAGATGGCGGTGAGGAGCTTGGGGTCCCAGTTGACGAGGCGCTTGTCCTTGTAGATGAGCCCGTCGCGGTAAAGCTGCACGAACACCTTCAGGACGGCGCGCGACAGGCCCTCGTCCATGGTGAAGCGCTCGCGCGACCAGTCGCAGGAGGCACCGAGGCGCTTCAGCTGATCGACGATGATGCCGCCCGACTCTTCCTTCCACGCCCAGACACGCTCGACGAACTTGGCGCGGCCCATGTCCCGCCGGCCCGGCTCCTGCCGCTCCAGCAACTGGCGCTCCACCACCATCTGGGTGGCGATGCCCGCGTGGTCGGTGCCGGGCTGCCACAGTACATCCTTGCCGCGCATGCGCTCGAACCGCGCCAGCACGTCCTGGAGCGTGTTGTTGAGGGCATGGCCCATATGCAGCGAGCCGGTCACGTTCGGCGGCGGAATGACGATGGAGAAGCCCGGCGCATCCTTGCGCTCGGGCCTGCCGCAGCGGAACGCCCCCGCCTCTTCCCAGGCGGCAGCGATGCGCGCTTCCACGGATGCGGGTTCAAACACCTTATCGAGCATGTACGACGCTCCGCCGAAGGGCAGTGCCCTGATGAATGGAAAACGTGAGGCGCGTTAAAGCCTTTCGGTCCCTGCCGCGTCAACCGCGACGACGCCGTCCGCCGCACTGGCATGGCGCGACGAGTGGAACGACAGCTTCACGCAACCCTGAGGGGCGAACCTATCCTTAGGTAACGTTACCGGGGCCAACGTGACCTGACATCATTCATCCTTACAGGATCGCTGACATGGCCCTCCGCAAGCTCAAGCTGAAGACGACGCACCTGATCGTATTGCTTGTTTTCGTCTGCGTCGGTCTCACCGCCACCGCCCTGACCCTCGCCACAAGCTGGATGGTGCACCGGGAGGCCGGAGACCAGGCGGTGCTTCGCCAGAATGTCGCGGTCCGTGCTGCCGCCATCGCCATGCAGTCCGCCGCCCCGGGAACGCAGGTCACATGGGCGCAGGGAAATGTGGAGCGCATCGTCGCCCCGCGCCTGCCGGAGCCCGGAAGCCATGCGCTGATCGACGATGTCTCGCGCATCTCCGGCGGGACCGCGACCATCTTCGCCTATGACGCGGCCAAGAACGACTTCATTCGCATCACCACTTCCGTGAAGAAACCCGATGGCACGCGCGCTGTAGGAACGCCGCTCGGCCAGCAGAGCGCGGCCTATGCCCCCCTGATGGAGGGGCGGATCTACCGCGGGGAGGCCACCATTCTCGGCACGCCCTATTACACCGTCTATGTCCCCATCTTCGAGCCGGCGGGCAAGGTCATCGGCGTGCTGTATGGCGGGGTGAAGAAGGCAGAGATCAATGCCAGCGTGGACAGCCTACTGAACACGGTGATCGCGCTCTCCTCCGGCCTGACGCTGGTGTTTGCCATTGCGGCCGCCCTGCTCGCCCGTCATCTGCTCAGCCCCCTCCCGCGCCTTGCGGATGTCATGGAGCGGCTGGCACGGGACGAAACGGGTGTCGTGGTGCCCTTTACCGACAAGCACAACGAGTTCGGCATGATGGCCCGGACCATCCAGGTGTTCCAGGACAATGCCGACGAGCGCCGCCGTCTGGCGGCGGAACAGGCGCGCCAGACCGAGGAGCGCCTCGGCCGACAGGCCAGCGTAGAGCAGACCATCGCGCAGTTCCGCTCGGAAATCGGCCATCTGGTGGAGTCCACGCGCACGACCACATCCGAACTGCTGGCCGTGACAGGCAATCTCTCTGTGCTTTCAGAGCGCACGACACAGTCCACCGGACTTGCCGACAGCGCATCCCGGGAGGCCTCCGCCTCCGTCCAGGGCGTTGCAGCCGCAACCAACGAGCTGAATGCCTCCGTGCACGAAATTTTCGCGCAGGTGGAGCGCACTTCGGTCATCGTCGCCAATGCAACCGAGGGGGCGCGCTCCACCGATGCGAAGGTCCGCGAACTGAGCCTCGGTGCCCGCAAGATCGGCAACGTGCTTGAACTGATCCAGGCCATTGCCGGCCAGACCAACCTGCTGGCGCTGAACGCCACCATCGAGGCGGCGCGCGCCGGAGAGAGCGGCAAGGGATTCGCCGTGGTCGCGTCGGAAGTGAAGCAGCTCGCTGCGCAGACCAGCAAGGCGACAGAGGAAATCGCCCAGCAGGTTCAGGCCATCCAGCGGGCGACCGCCGACGTGGTGACCGAAATCGAGCAGTTTTCGGCACTTATAACCGAAGTGAACGCCTATATGACCGCCATCAATTCTGCCGTGACCCAGCAGAATGACGCGATTTCAGAAATCAGCCACAACATCACCACGGCGTCCAACGGCAGCCATCTCGTGACAGACAACATCCTGCAGGTGGTGCGGGCGGCGGAGGAATCCGGCTCGTGCACGCTGCGCATGCGCAGCGCCTCCGAAAAGGTGGCGGAGGACAACCAGCATCTGAGCGGTGCGGTGGATCGCTTTCTCGACCGCGTGGCCGCCGCATGATCGCCGCGCGTCCCGCGCCCGCGCTCAACGCCGGGCGCGGGTGACCCGTTCGATCTCCTGCCGCACCAGGCCTTCCACAAGGCGCGGCAGGTTTTCGTCCAGCCAGCTCTTGAGCATCGGCCGCAGCATTTCCTTCATCAGGTCTTCCACCGTCCGCTGCTGGGCAGGGACGACGAACGAGCCGAGCTGGTCGAAGGCTGCGACGACGGCGGCTTCCGCTTCCGGCGCGAGGAGATCCTTGGGCCGTGGCGCGGCGGCTGCCCGCCGGGCGACAGGATCGGCCGCACGGGACGGCGCGACGCTCACGTCCGGCTCGCGATAGGGCTCCCGCGCGGGCACGACCGGCCGCAGGGGGACGCGGGCCGCAGGCTCCTCCCGCACGAAGGCGGCGTCCGGTGGCAGGGACGGGTGCGCCGGGGGTACAACGGCAGCATGGATCGGGAACGCCCGCAGGTCATCCCCTCCGGACCGGACCTCTGCGGATCCTGCTGGCGACGCGTCCGGGCCATCCTCGTCCGCGATGATGCGGCGGATGGAGGCGAGAATCTCGTCCATCGTGGATTCCGCTGGTTTGGCACTTGCCGACATCATTCCATCCCGGCCCAAGGCCCTGACGCCTCACACGGCGGCGCGCGGCGTCCGTGATTCGTCGCGACCCCAGTATGACATCGCCCGCGCCCCGCAAAAGCAGCGGGGGCGGGCGATTCACGACTTTTGCAGAAATTCGGGCGCTTGCGCCCTGTAGTCCCGCGCCGGAGGCGCCGGACTACTTTCCGTCGGGCGTCCGCACGCCGGCCCAGCTGTCGCGGACCTGCATGTAATGGACCTTCGGATCGTACAGCGGAACCTTCAGCCCCAGCGAAATGGCATCCAGCTTCCCGATCACCGAGATCAGCGAGTAGGCAGCGACCACCCGGTCACGCTGGGCGACGACAAGCGCGGACTTGGAATTGGTCAGGTCCGTCTGCGCGTTCAGCACGTCGGTGGTGGTGCGCTGGCCGACCCGCCATTCTTCCCGCACGCCTTCCAGCGCGAGGGTGTTAGCGGCCACCTGCGACTGCGCCGATTCGATCTGCGCCTTGGCGGCAACGAGGCTGCCCCAGTATTGCACCGCAAGGGTGCGCACCTGGTCGCGGTTCACGTCCACCTCGATGCGGGCCTGGGTCAGATATTCCTTGGCCTGACGGATGGCGGAATATTCGGAGCCGCCCTGGTAGATCGGCACGGTCAGGTTCAGCGTGATCGCCGCGCCCGACTGCTGGTCGATGGTCCCGGACTGGTCATAGCTCTGGGCGAGCTGGCCCTGCGCGCTCAGCACCGGCGCCAGCTTGCTCTCGGCCGCGCGAACGGCGAAATTCTGGGCATCCACCGCATATTGCGAGGCCTGCACGGCAGGATGCTGACTGAGGCCGGTGCGAATCAATACTGCGCCTCGGCGACGCGTGCCTCGGCCTGGGCCACGTCGGTCCGCGTGACCTCTCCCACATTGAAGCGGTCGCGGGTGGCCCGCAATTCCTGCTGGAGGGCGGCGAGGTTCTGGTTCTGAAGCTCCAGGAGCGAAATACCCTGGATCACGTCCATATAGGCGGTCACGCCGTTCAGCAGCACCGTCTGCTCGGTGTTGCGCAGCGCCTCGCGCTGGCCCTTGACCTGCGACTCCGCCCTCCGGGTGGTGTTCGCCGTCAGGAAGCCGTTGAAGATGGTCTGGGTGACCGTGAGGTTGAACGCGCGGGGCAACAGCGTCCCGTCCGTCGATGTGCCGCCGGCGGAATAGCGGGAATATTGCGATCCCACGCTCGCCCCGGCACTCACGGTCGGCCGGTATCCGGACAGCGCCTGAGGGACGTTCTCATCAATGGCGCGCGTGCCGGCGCGCTGCGAATTCAAGGTCGGATTGTTGACGTAAGCAGCCGCAAGGGCGGCATCCAAAGACTGCGCACTCACTCCGCTTGGAAGAGCGAGCAAGGCGGCAAAAGCAACGGAAGCCAGAACTGCAAAGCGCTGGCGAAACCGTGTCGAACGGGACATGAACTTCTCCCCGACCCACGCAAAC
>NCCY01000232.1:5047-9942 GCA_002279855.1 Rhizobiales bacterium 12-68-15 | reverse complement strand
CCCAGCGACAGCCGCTCCGCAGCGGGAAAGCGGGTGCGCAGGTTCTCGCAGGTGTCCACCCCCACAATCCGCCCCCGCGCCACGGCGACCGCGCCGGGCGAGAGGAGAGCGGGGAGGGCATCGGCACCGGCAGCCGCAACACAGGCGGCCTCGAGGACACGCATGGTCAGAACAGCTGCCGGGGCAGCCAGAGCGCCATGTCCGGCCAGGCGATCAGGACCACGGTGAAGGCCAGCATCAGGAGCACGAAGGGCGTCGCGCCGCGGATCACGTCCATGATCGAGCCCTGTCCGCGCACCCCCTGCACCACATAGAGGTTCATTCCGATGGGCGGTGTGATGAGGCCGATCTCCATCATCAGCACCAGGAAGATGCCGAACCAGACCGGATCGATGCCGAGATGGACCACCAGCGGAAACACCACCGGCACCGTGGCGATCATCATGGAGAGCGTCTCCATGAAGCAGCCCAGCACCAGATAGAACAGGATCAGGATCAGCAGGATCTGCGTCGGACCGGCGCCGAACTGGGAGACGAAACTGGTCAGCGCCTGCGGAATGCCGAGCACGCCGATGACGAAATTGAGGAAATGCGCGCCCACCATGATCAGCAGGATCATGGACGAGATCCTCACCGTCGCGACCATGGCCTCGTGCAGGAGCGTCATGGAGAAACGGCCCTTGGCGAGGGTCACGAGCAGCGACGCCACCACGCCGATGGCGGCGGATTCCGTCGGTGTGGCCCAGCCGAGATAGATGGAGCCCATCACCAGGACGAAGATGACGAAGGGCGGGAGGATGTCGATGAGGCTGGCGAGCTTCTCGGCCATGGGCCGGGCGGGCAGGCGAGGGCCGGCCAGATCCGGCTTCAGGATGCAGGTGACGGCGATCAGCAGCATGAACAGCCCGGTCAGAAGGATGCCCGGCACGATGCCGGCGGCAAACAGCTGACCGATGGAGGTGTTGGTCATGGAGCCGTAGATGATCATGTTGATCGACGGCGGGATGAGAATGCCGAGCGTCGCCCCTGCCGCCACGGAGCCGGTGGTCAGCCGCTCGTCATAGCGGCGCTCCTTCAGGATCGGCAGGGCCACGGTGCCGATGGTGGCGGCGGTGGCGACCGAGGAGCCGGAGACCGCAGCGAAGATGGCGCTGGCCCCGATGTTGGAATGCAGCAGGCCACCAGGCAGGCGTCGCATCCAGTCGGACAGGCAGCGATAGAGGCCGTCGGCCACGCCCGAGCGCACGAGAAGCTCGCCGAGGAAGACGAACAGCGGGATGGAGGTGAGGATGAAGTCGTTCTGTCCGCTCCACATCTGGTTGCCGAAGCCCATCAGCGTGGGCCAGCCCAGAAAGGCCCAGGCGCCGATGAAGGCGGTGAGGAACAGGGAGATGGCGACGGGCAGGCCCACCAGCATCAGCCCCAGCATCATGAGAAAGCCGAGCGAGGCTCCGGTCATGCCGATCATCAGCGGAACGCCTCCGGCGCGTCTTTGGTCTCGACAATTTCTTCGGCGATGATCTCCTCAAGGGTCTTCATGCCGTAGAAGCGGTTCAGGTCGCGCGGGTTGCGCACCATCAGCACCAGCGCATGCAGCGCCACCGCGGATGCGGTGATGGCGAAGAACAGCAGCCCCGCAAACCACAGGGCCTGCGGCTGCCAGAGCGGCGTCATCAGGGGCGTGCCGGAGAGCGAGCGGAACTCGATGCTCTCGGCCAGCGCCGCATAGGCCCGCCACGCCATGAACAGCGCCATCAGCGCCGCCGACAGGCAGGAGGCCAGGTTGAGCGCCGCCTGCGGGCCGGTGCCCAGGCGCTCCACCACGATTTCCACGCGGGTGTGCGCCCGCTCCAGCAGGGCGAAGGAGAAGCCGAAGGCGGCGAGGATGGCCAGCACGTAGCCGCCATACTCGTCGGACCCTTGCAGGGAGAAATTGAAGAAGCGGCGGATGAGGATTTCCGCCGTGACGAGAAAGGACAGCCCCAGCAGCATGTAGCCCGCCACCAGGGCCATGAGGCGCGCGAAGGGCCGCAAGGCCCGCGATACCGGATTGTCGTCGTGCATGGAGCCTCCGCGCGGAGAAGGGGGCCGCCCGCGCAGGGCGGCCCGGTCAGGTCACTGGATGGTCAGGCCGACAGCGGCGCCCGCCGTCTTGTTCCAGGTGTCGGTGCAGGTGGGATCGACCGCGTTGCAGGTCTTCTTCCAGATCGGCAGCACGGTGCTCTCGGTCACCGCCTTGATCTTCGCGCGGTCCGCATCGGTGATGGTGACCAGCTTCATGTTGAACTTCTTGTGGGTCTTGCAGGTGTCCGCGCCGGTATTGCAGGCCACCGCATCCTCGTTGGCGGTGATGGCGAGATCCCAGAGCTGGTTTTCGAGCGCCTTGAACTGCGCCATCAGCGCGTCCTGCTGCGCCTTGGGCAGCTTGTTCCAGGTGTCCAGGTTCATGAAGTGCCCCTGCACGGAACCCGAGACCGACAGCGGCAGCAGATAGGAGGTCACCTCCGGCCAGTTGCCGGTATTACCCGAGGTCGGCGAGGTCACGCCGCAGGAAGCCACGCCGCGCTGGAGGGCGGGATAAACCTCGGAGAACTGGAGCGTGACAGGCGTTGCGCCAAGGCTTTCCAGCATGGCCGACATGGAGGGCGTGAAGGAGCGCACCTTCAGGCCCTTGAGGTCCTCGAGCCCCTTGATTTCCTTGTTGCAGTAGAAGACCTGCGGGCCGAACGGCCACAAGGTGAGCACCTTGGCATTGAACTTCGTCTGGAGGCGCTCGTCGAAGGCCTGGCGATAGGCGTCCACCACCTTGCGCAGGGTGGGCATGTCGGTGGCAACGCCGATCAGGTCCACCCCCTCAAAGAACGGATCGTCGCGCGAGGCCATGCCGATCTGCACCGACATCACGTCGAACGAGCCGCCGCGCAGCATGCGCAGGGCGTCGGGCGCCTTCACGCCCACCACGTCCATGGGATTGTAGTTGACCGCCAGATTGACGCCGGAGCTCTGCGGCAGGCCGAGGAAGAAGGCGCGCTCGATGTCCACCTGCTTGGTGTTCTGGGAGAAATTGCCGGCAACCCGCAGCGGCGTCTGGGCCATCGCAAGGGTGGATGCCGCGATCAGGCCGGCGACGGCGAGGGAGACGGGACGGAAGATTCGCATGGGACCCTCTGCGGTTTTGAATTCATTCTTTCCCGACTGTCCCAGAATTTTCCGCTGGGACCAAACGGAATCCGAACCCGTGTGCGGAAAAAATGACCGCCCGCATTTTGTGCCTAAAAAACGCGCTGAACTGGTGAATCAATAGGCAAAATATTGCAAACACAGGGCGTTGTGTTGGCAGATGCGGTTCCGCCCCTTGCCAGCACTTTGCACTTACGGCCATAAATGGTTCGGTTCTGGCAGCACGCTCGCAGTGGGCTGGTCGTCAGTTGGTTTCCAAGAGAGGCGAGATTTTGAATGCAAAATGATCCGTCGGCCCAGAAGAAGGCCATCATTGCCATGCTCACGCCCTCGTCCAATACCGTGGTCGAGCCCTATACAAGCGCGCTGGCATGGCCGCTGTTTCCCGAGGTCACCGTTCATTTCGGCCGGTTCCGCGTCCGCCGCATCGCGCTGGACAGCGAGTCCAACCAGCAGTTCACGCTCGATCCGATCTTTCAGGCGGTCGATCTGCTGATGGATGCCAAGCCGGATGTGATCGCGTGGAACGGCACCTCGGCAAGCTGGCTTGGCTTTCACACCGACACCGAGCTGTGCGCCGCCATCTCCGCGCGCTTCGGTGTCCGGGCCACCAGCGCCGTGCTCAGCCTCAACGAGATCCTCTCCCGGCTCGGCGCCCGCACGCTCGGCCTCGTCAGCCCTTACACTGACGACGTCCAGCAGAAGATCATCGCCAATTACCGCACCATCGGCATCGACACGGTGAGCGAGCGGCACAGCGGTCGCTCGGACAATTTCTCGTTCTCGGAGGTGTCGGAGGCGGAGATCGCGGACATGTGTCGGCAGGTGGCGCTGGACAAGCCGGACGCCATCGTCATCCTGTGCACCAACATGCGCGGCCCGCTGATCGCCGCCGAGCTGGAGCGCGAACTCGGCATTCACGTTCTGGATTCGGTGGCCTTCACCTTGTGGGGCTGCCTGAAGGAGACCGGCGTGCCCATGGACCGGCTGAAGCCATATGGCGTCATGTTCTCCACATGACCGACGCCGACCTGCTCGAACCTCTCCTCCTTCCCGGTGAACCGGGCGAGCCGACGCTGCATGGCAATCTCGTGGCGCAGCTGCGCGCCATCCTGATGGAAGGGGAGTTGCCGGGCGGCGCCCGCATTCCCGAAGCGGAGCTGTGCCGCCGCTTCGGCGTCTCCCGCACCCCCCTGCGCGAAGCGCTGAAGGTGATGGCGGCGGAAGGCTTCGTCATCCTGCGCCCCAATCGCGGGGCGATCGTTGCCCCGGTCGATCCGGAGGAAATCGGCCCGCTGTTCGAGTTCAAGGGTGCGGTGGAGCGCCTGATCGGGCTCACCGCCGCCGAGCGCGCCACCGATGAGGACATTGCGGGGCTCGGCAGGATCCATGCGGACCTCAAGGCGGCGCTCGCGCGGGACGGGCACGACGACTACACGCGGCTCAATTATGATTTTCACCGCGCGCTGGCGCAGGCCACCTGCAATCCGGTGCTGATCCAGAGCTATGAAGGGCTCCAGCAGAAGCTCTGGCGCTATCGCTTCATCGTCAACGAGCGCCACCGGCGGCTGGAGGAATCCTTCGCCGAGCATGAGCGCATCATCATCGCCCTGCGCGCCCGCACACCGCTCGATCTGGCCGAGCGGCTGGAGACCCACAACCGCCTCACCGGCCTTGCCATGGTGGAAGCCATCTCCCGCGCGCGCGAAGCGGAG
>NCCY01000232.1:0-4986 GCA_002279855.1 Rhizobiales bacterium 12-68-15 | reverse complement strand
GCGCCTCGTGAGAGGCGCCTTTGCAGGTGGGGAGAAACGGGGAGGGACAGGCGGGCGTGCCGCCAGGCGTCACTGCGGCTTGATGTTGCCGGCCTCGATCACCTGCTTCCACTGCTCGGTCTGCGCCTTGATGAAGTCCGCAAACTCGGTGGGGCTGGTGGCGACGGGGGTGACGCCCATTTCCTGGAACTTCTTGATGGTCTCCGGCTTGGTCATGAAGGCGCGGATCTCGTCGGACAGCTTCCTGATGATGTCGTCGGGCGTGCCGGCGGGAGCGAGGAAGCCGTGCCAGGCCACCGCCTCGAAGCCGGGCACGAACTCGGCGACCGCCGGCAGATTGGGGTCGAATTCCGCGCGCTTCGGCGTGGTGACGGCGAGGGCCACCAGCTTGCCGCTCTTCACATGGGGCAGCAGCAGCGGCACGTTGTCGAAGGAGAGCTGCACGGTGCCCGAGAGCAGGTCGGGCAGCATGGCGGCGGAGCCCTTGTAGGGCACATGCACCATCTTCGTGCCGGTCTTCTGCATGAACAGTTCGCCGGCGAGGTGCTGGGTGGTGCCGATGCCGGAGGAGCCGAACGCCACCTTGTCGGGATTGGCCTTCAGATAGGCGATCAGCTCGGGCACCGAGCGGGCCTTGATCTCGTTCGGGTTGACCACCAGCACGTTGGGAACAACCGTGACCTGGGAAATGGGCCGCAGGTCCCGCAGGGTGCGATATGGGAACTTGTCGCCGTTGAGGGTGGGCAGCACGGCGAGGTTGGAGGTGGATGCCAGCACCAGCGTGTTGCCGTCCGGCGCCGAGCGCACCACCCGGTCCACGCCGGTGATGCCGCCCGCACCGCCCACATTCTCGACGATGAAAGGCTGGCCGAACTTCTTCTGGAGGTCTTCCGCCACCATGCGGGCGATGATGTCCACCGTGCCACCGGGCGAGAAGGGAACGACGATGCTGACCGGGCGAGATGGCCAGGCCGGCTGCGCCACCGCCGGAGCGGCGAAGACGAGCGAAAGGCAGGCGGCGGCGAGGGTTCTGATCTTCACGGCGTCCTCCGAGTGTTTCCGGGATGCGGCGCCGGATGGGCAGGCGGGACACAAGCGGCTCGTGATCCCCGCGCCCTTGTTCCACCGGCGCGCATCGGGGCGCACCGTGAGGACTTGTCCACTATTTGTCAATATGTCAGGTCAATGACCCGTCACAAGGACAGGTCCAGCGTCCGCCCCTCGAAGATCCGGTCGCGGGAGCCTTCGAGATGCCGGCGCATGAGGGTTCGCGCGGTCTCCGCCTCGCGCTGGCGGATGGCGTCGAACAGCGACTGATGCTCGCGAAACACGCCGGCCAGCCCGGAATTCGGCCCCATCAGGGAGACGCCGTGGAACTTCATGCCCACCGCGATGTGGTCCTTCAGCGCCTGCATGGACGAGATGTAATAGTGGTTGTTCGATGCCTGGGCGATGGCGCAGTGAAAGGCGAAGTCCGCATCCTCGCGGTGGCGGTGGGCCTGGGTTGCGTCGCGCATCAGGTCGAGGGCGGCGGAGATGGCGGCCAGCGCCGAAGCGTTCCAGCGCAGGGCGGCGAAATAGGCGTTGTCCGGCTCGATGCTGAGGCGAAATTCATAGCAGCGCTGGATATCCGCGATGGTTTCCACCGGCGAATAGCCAACGGGGCGGGCCTCCTCCACGCGCACTTTCACGAAGCTGCCCGCGCCCTGGCGCGAATAGATCAGGCCTTCGTCCCGCAGGCGGCGCAGGGCTTCGCGGATGATGGGGCGGGACACCAGATACTGGCTGGCCAGTTCATGTTCGCCCGGCAGCTTCTCGTCCGGCTGATAATCGCCCCGGCTGATCTTGGTGAGCAGCAACTGGTAGACCCGCTGCACCAGAGGCGTGCGGTGCGCGCGCTCCGCGCCGGCGTCCGTGCCGTCCGGCGTGCCCGAGATATGGTCCAGCATGTCGCGATCAGCCATGACAAGTTTCCAGATGGCGGCGGCGGAATCGGCGGGACTCCCTGATCCCGCACCCGTGCCGCGCATGGTCTAACACATTGCCCGGCCTGACTTCATGCGCAAGACCGGCGCGGCGACTTATTTCGGCGGGCAGGTTGACCGGACATTACAACATGTTGACAGGATGTTGTGCCGGGCGTATCAGGCCGTCAGGTGCGACGGCGGCCAGGATCGCCCGCCAAGGATCGCCCGCAGGGAGGAGCGCATCTTGGGCCAGGCCCCCGTCCGCACAGGCCGTGACAGACACGCGCGCCGGGCTGCCGGAGCACGGGTGTCATGAGCGCCCTTCGCCTGATCGCGGATGACCTGACGGGCGCGCTGGATGCGGCCATGGCCTTCGCCTCGCAGGCGGCGCCGGTTCCGGTCTTCTGGACTGCGCCCGAAGCAGAAGTCGCCTCCAGCCTTGCCATCGACAGCGGCACCCGCGATCTCGATGCGCAGTCCGCCCGGCGGAACGTGTCGGATCTGGTCGCGCATCTGCCCTCCGTCGCCGACGCCCTTTTCTTTTCCAAGCTCGACAGCCTCCTGCGCGGCCATGCGGCGCACGAAATGTCCGGCTGGCTCGATGCCATGGCGCTGGAGCGCTGCGTCATCGCGCCGGCCTTTCCCCATTATGGCCGCGTCACGCGCGGCGGCATCCAGATGCACCGCGCGCCGGAGGGCGACCGCCCGGTGGGCGCGCGCCTCGCGGAGGATCTGGCAGCGCTCGGGCACAGTGTGCGCCTGTGCCGGCCCGGCGATGGCGTGCCGAATGGCATCAGCCTGTGGGATGCGGAGAGCGATGCCGATCTCGCGCGCCTCGCGCAGGCCGGACTTGCGGCGGGCGGAACGACGCTGTGGTGCGGCAGCGGTGGCCTCGCCCTTGCGCTGGCCGGCGCCCGGCCTCATGCGCCCGGTCATGCCGGTGCCATTGATCCGGCCCGTCTGCCACGGCCGCTGCTGGGCCTGTTCGGCACCGACCATCCGGTGACGCGGGCGCAGATTGCCGCGTGCGGCGAGACCGCGATGGCGCTGGCGGATGGCGGACCGGCAAGCGCCGCAGCGGTTTCCGCGCGGCTCGTGCGGGACGGGCGCGCATCCGTCTTCCTCGATCTTCCCGGCGACACCGCGCGGCGGGATGCGGCCGAGCGGATCGCCGCCGGGTTCGCGCGCCTCGCCCATGGGCTGACCCCTCCGGGCACGCTGGTTGTCTCCGGCGGAGAGACGCTGCGGTCGCTGTGCCTTGCGCTTGGCGCGGAGCGTCTGGACCTTTATGGCGCGTTTGAAACCGGCGTTCCCTGCTCCATTTTGCGGGGCGGGCCTTTTGACGGGGTGCATGTGGTGTCGAAGTCCGGCGCCTTCGGCGACCCCCTGCTGCTGCGGCGGCTGATGTTTCCAAGCGAAGGAGAGCGAGCATGACGCCCCATCTGGCCGTCACCATGGGCGACCCGGCGGGTGTCGGGCCGGAGATCATCGTCAAGGCCTGCGAAGTCCTGAAGGACCGCCTCGCCTCCGGTGACCTGCGGCTCCTCATCATCGGCTCCAATCCGGCGCTGCGGCAGGCGCAGGCGCTGCTCGGCAGCACGCTCGACATTCCCGAAGTGTCGGAGAACGACGCCGAATGGCCCGCGCTCGCCTGCCTCCAGGCGGGACCGGAGGGCGAGCCGATCCGCCCCGGCGTGCTGAGCGTGGATGGCGGCCGCTTCGCCTTTCTCGCCATCGAGCGCGCCGTGCGCCTCGCGCAGGCGGGCCGGGTGCAGGGGCTGGTCACGGCGCCCCTCAACAAGGAGGCGCTGAACAAGGCGGGCTATCACTATGCCGGCCACACCGACATGCTGGCAGACCTGACCGGCGCGCGCGGCTCGGTGATGATGCTGGCCCACGGCAACATGCGGGTGAGCCACCTGACCACCCACATCGCGCTCCAGGACGTGCCGAAGAAGCTGACGCCCGAGCGGCTGCGCTATGTGATCGACCTCACCGACCAGACGCTGAAGGGCCTCGGCCTGCCGCGCCGCCGCATCGCGGTGGCCGCCCTCAATCCCCATGCTGGCGAGGGCGGGCTGTTCGGCCGCGAGGACATCGATGTCAGCACCCCCGCCATCGCCGCCTGCGTGGCCGATGGCCTCGACGTGGTCGGACCGGTGCCCGGCGACACGGTGTTCGTGAAGCTGCGCGCCGGCCAGTATGACGCGGTCATCGCCATGTATCACGACCAGGGCCACATCCCGGTCAAGCTGCTGGGATTCAACGTCAATCCCGTAACCGGCACCTGGGACGCGCTGTCGGGCGTCAACATCACGCTCGGCCTGCCCATCATCCGCACCTCGGTGGACCACGGCACGGCCTTCGACATTGCCGGCAAGGGCATCGCCAACGAACTCAGCCTGATCGAGGCCATCGACTATGCCGAGAAGCTCGCCGCTTCCCACGGCGCGCACTGAAGGAACGGCGACGTGGTGATTTCAGGTCTCTCAACGCCCATCGAACTGGTCCGCCCCCCGCGCATCGCCCTCGGCTCCGGCACGCTGCCGGCCGTGGCGCGCTTCATCGCCGAGCGGGGCTATTCCCGCATCCTCGTCGTGGCCGATGCCTTCAATGCCGCCCGCGTGGACCTGCTGGGCCTTGCCGGCGAGGTCACCGTGTTCGGCGCGGTGAAGCCCGAGCCGGACGTGCCCAATCTCGACGCCTTGCTGGCGGTCGCGCTGGCGGCGCGGCCCGAGGTGGTGATCGGCTTCGGCGGCGGCAGCGCCATGGACCTTGCCAAGCTCGCCGCCGTGCTGCCCGGCAGCGGCCAGACGCTGGCCGAGGTGGTCGGGCCTGAGAAGGTGGCGCGGAAGGGGGCCGCGCTTGTTCAGGTGCCCACCACCGCCGGCACCGGCAGCGAGGCGGGCACCCGCGCCCTCGTCACCGACCCCGTGACGCAGAACAAGCTGGCGGTGCAGAGCCTGCACATGCTGGCGGACCTCGCCGTGGTGGACCCGGACCTGACGCTGACCGTGCC
>NCCY01000231.1 GCA_002279855.1 Rhizobiales bacterium 12-68-15 | reverse complement strand
CCCGGGCTGATCGAGAGGTCGGATGATGGTTTGGCGTGCACTTCAGGTTGGTCTGCTCTGCCTCGCGCTTGTTCCCGTGTCCGCACTTGCGCAGCCTCAGCCGGGCGGTGCTCCTCAGGTTCCGTCCTCTGACAGCGAGATCAGGCTGTCGTTTGCTCCTGTCGTGACCCGCACCGCGCCGGCCGTGGTCAATGTCTATGCGCTGAAGAGCGTGCAGCGGACCAACCCGGTCATGGACGATCCCTTCTTTCGCCGGTTCTTCGGCGGCGGTCCGGGGCTCGGAGGGCCGGAGCGTGTCCAGCGGTCTCTGGGCTCCGGCGTTGTCGTGGATGCCAGCGGGTTCGTCGTGACGAACCACCATGTGGTGGCGGGCGCCGACCAGATTCGCATCGCGCTGTCCGATCGCCGGGAATTTGATGCGGACGTGGTGTTGAGCGATCAGCGGACGGATCTCGCGGTGCTCAAGATCAAGGCGGACTCGTCCGCGCGCTTCGCGACGGTGGAAATCGGCAATTCGGACCGGCTTGCGGTCGGGGATCTGGTGCTGGCGATCGGCGATCCCTTTGGCGTGGGGCAGACCGTGACCCAGGGAATCATCTCGGCGCTCGCCCGCACGCAGGTGGGCATTTCCGACTACCAGTTCTTCATCCAGACCGATGCCGCCATCAATCCCGGAAATTCCGGCGGCGCGCTCGTGGACATGAGCGGGCATCTCGTCGGCATCAACACGGCGATCTTTTCGAGGTCCGGCGGCTCCCACGGTATTGGCTTCGCTATTCCCGCCAACATGGTGCGGGTGGTGGTGGAGAGCGCCAAGGCGGGCAGCAAGTCCGTGCGGCGGCCGTGGCTCGGCGCGCGGTTCCAGCGCGTGACCCCTGATCTTGCGGAGGGCCTCGGGCTTGCCCGTCCCACTGGTGTGCTGGTGCAGACCGTCGCGAAGGCAAGCCCGGCCGAGAAGGCGGGCATTCGGGTCGGGGACCTCATCACCGCCGTGGACGGTCAGACGGTTGATGACCCGGAATCGCTGAATTACCGTCTGGCGACCCAGCCCATGGGGGAAACGGTGGACCTCGCCGTCAATCGCCGGGGGCGTGACACCGTGGTGCGGATCGCGCTGACACCCGCGCCGGAGACGACGCCACGGGACGATATTGTGCTGCGGGGGCGCTCGCCGTTCGCCGGCATCACGGCGGCGAATCTGTCTCCCGCCGTGGCCGAGGAACTGCGCATCGATGCGGAGGGCGCGGCGACCGTGGTGGTGGATGTGGCCGATGGATCGCCCGCGAGCGCAAGCGGTTTCCGTCCCGGCGACATCATCGTGGAGGTGAACGGTGCGCGTATCGCCACCACCCGCGAACTCGATACGGCAACGCGGGGAAGCGCGCGGGCGTGGCGCGTGACGGTCACGCGTGGCGGGCGCACCATTACGGCCATTCTGGGCGGTTGAGCCGGGCCGGGCGAGGAGCCGCATGACCAGTTTGTTCGAGGCTGCGGGAGTGGAGGAGGGCGCGCCGCGCCCCCTGGCGGATCGCCTGCGGCCACGGCACATCGCAGACGTGGTGGGGCAGGATCATCTGGTGGGGCCGGATGGTGTGCTCTCCCGTATGGTCGAGGCGCGCTCGCTTGGCTCCCTCATTCTCTGGGGGCCGCCGGGAACCGGCAAGACCACCGTCGCGCGGCTGCTCTCGCAGGTGACGGACCTGCATTTCGAGCAGATCTCGGCGATCTTCTCCGGGGTCGCTGATCTCAAGAAGCTGTTCGAGCAGGCGCGCCATCGCCGGTCCATGGGGCAGGGGACGCTCCTGTTCGTGGACGAGATCCATCGCTTCAACCGTGCGCAGCAGGACAGTTTCCTTCCCGTGATGGAAGACGGGACCGTGGTGCTCGTCGGCGCCACCACCGAGAACCCGTCATTCGAGCTGAACGCCGCGCTTCTGTCGCGGGCTCGCGTGCTGGTGTTCCGGGCGCTGGATGATGCCGCCATCGGCAAGCTTCTCTCCCGCGCCGAGGCGCTTGAGGGCCGCCCGCTTCCGCTGGACCCTGACGCGCGCGAGGCGCTGCTGCGCATGGCGGATGGTGATGGCCGCGCTGCGCTGACGCTGATCGAGGAAGTCTGGCGCGCCGCGCGGGAGGGGGAGGTCTTCGCCCCCGCGCAGCTTCAGGAGATTGTGCAGCGCCGGGCCCCCATCTACGACAAGAGCGAGGATGGCCATTACAATCTGATTTCCGCCCTGCACAAATCGGTGCGCGGCTCCGATCCGGACGCGGCGCTCTATTATCTGGCGCGCATGCTTGATGCCGGGGAAAGCCCGCTGTTTCTCGCACGGCGGCTGGTGCGGATGGCGGTCGAGGACATTGGACTGGCCGACCCGCAGGCGCTTGTCGTCGCCAATGCGGCGAAGGAGGCCTACGACTTCCTCGGCTCGCCGGAGGGCGAACTGGCCCTTGCCGAGGCCGCCGTCTACCTCGCCACCGCGCCGAAATCCAACGCCCTCTATAAGGCCTGGGCGCAAGCGCAGAAGGCGGCGAAGGAAGGCGGATCCCTGATGCCGCCGAAGCATATCCTGAATGCCCCCACCAAGCTCATGAAGGGCGAGGGATACGGCAAGGGATATCGCTACGACCATGACGAGCCCGATGCCTTTTCCGGCCAGAATTATTTTCCGGAGAAACTGGGGCGGCAGAGTTTCTACAAGCCCGTGGAGCGCGGGTTCGAGCGGGAAGTCCGCAAGCGGCTGGATTACTGGGCGCGCCTGAGGCTCGAACGCGGCGAGCCTTAAATCCCGGCAATGCCCGTTTCGGCCCGGGCCGCAACCTTAGCCCTATGGGCAGCGCATGTGCGGTCTGGCAGGATGCGCACGGTCCATCCTTGGGGGAGGTAGCATGGCGCCGGCACTGGTGGTGTTTCTTGGCGCAGGCTTTGGCGGCCTGCTGCGGCATCTTGCGAATCTGGCGGGGGTCCGCCTGTTCGGATTCCCCCATTTTCCCATCACCACCATGATCGTGAATGTGCTCGGCTGCTTCACCATGGGGGTGTTCACCGCCTGGTTCACCAGCCGCATGGGGGAAGGGCTGCCGCAGCATCTGCGCCTGTTCCTCACCACGGGCATGCTGGGCGGGTTCACGACCTATTCCACCTTCTCCCTGGAGTTCGCCGTTCTCGTGGAGCGGGGCGACATGGCCCATGCCGCCCTCTATGCGGGGGGCACGCTGGTGCTCTGCCTCGTGGCGGTTTTCGCCGGATTGCTGCTGGTGCGGAGCTTTTCGTGACAGCGACGCTGCGGCGCATTAGAAGAGCGGCAGACAAGCGACCGTAGCGAGGTTCGGCCGATGGCGGTCGAGATGAGATATGTAGGCGAGGACGAGGCCGGTATGCGCCTCGACCGCTGGTTCAAGATGCATTTTCCGGATCTGTCCTTCGGGCATCTGCAGAAGCTGGTGCGCACCGGACAGGTGCGCGTGGAAGGCGGGCGGGTGAAGACCTCGACCCGGCTGGAAAGCGGGCAGGGCATCCGCGTGCCGCCGCTCGGCGCGGAGGTGGCGACGGAACCCGCCGCCGCGGGTGCGGAGACGCGCGCAGCGAAGGGCGGCGCGCCGGTCGAGCCGGGCGCGCCCAGGCCTGCGAAGGCGACCGGCGAGAAGCGGGCGGGGCAGCAGGGGGTGAGCGACCTCGACTTCCTGCGCTCGTTGATCCTGTTCGAAGACAAGGACGTGATGGTCCTGAACAAGCCGTTCGGTCTTGCGGTGCAGGGTGGCTCGGGCACCTATCGGCATATCGATGGCATGCTGGAATCCATGCGCGACAAGGACGGCCAGAAGCCGCGTCTTGTTCACCGCATCGACAAGGACACGGCGGGCTGCCTGCTGGTCGCGAAGTCGCGCCTTGCCGCCTCCGTGCTGGCCAAGAGCTTCCGCTCCCGCGAGGCGCGCAAGATCTATTGGGCGCTGGTGCCGGGCGTGCCCAAGCCACGTCAGGGCCGCATCTCCACCTATCTCGCCCGCGAAGAGGCGGAAGAGCGCATGCGGGTCGCCCGCCATGGCGAGGACGAGGCGAGCCATGCTCTGACTTATTATGCCGTGGTGGACCAGGCGGCGCAGAAGATGAGCTGGGTGTCGCTGAAGCCGGTCACCGGGCGCACCCACCAGTTGCGCGCGCACATGGCCCATATCGGCCATCCCATTGTCGGTGATCCCAAATATTTCGACATCGAGAATTGGGAATTGCCCGGCGGGCTCCAGAATCGCCTTCATCTCCTGGCACGGCGGATCATCATTCCCCATCCCCGTGGCAACGGGGTGATCGACGTGTCGGCCCCGCTGCCGCCGCACATGGCGCAGTCCTTCGCGGTGCTCGGGCTCGACGTGTCGCAGTATGACCCGATCGTGGAAGCGCCCGAAGCCTGATACCGGCTGTCAGGACCGGAGCGCTTCCTATGCCGCGCGCTCGGCCATGAGGCTGTGATGGAACGGGTGCATGGCGGGCCTGCCTGACCCTGTGTCTTGCGTTGGGTGTCTTGCGTTGAGGAGGAACGTGCATGGTCCGACAACAGGAGCGCTGCCCCGGTTGTGAGGCGGACGTGCATCCCAAGGCCGTCGAATGCCCGGAGTGCGGCCGGGAGCTGAAGCCGCGCGGTTCGCTGCTTCCGCTGATCGCCGGCGGCGTCGGCGTTGTGATTGCGCTGGCTGCGGGGGCGGGGGTCTGGGTCTTGCTCGATCCCGGCGAGAGGCCGCGGGCGGAGGCTCCGGCTGCACCGCCCGCGCCGGTCGCGTCTCCTCCCCCTCAAGCTTCGGCTCCCGCGCCTCAAGCTTCGGCGCCCGCGCCGCAGGCGGCCGCGCCCGCCGCGCCTCCGGAGGCGGCCGCGCCCCAAGGCGTTGCGGATTCGCAATTACCGCTTCCTGGCGCCTCGCCGGGCGCGCTTCCCGCCGCCGACGAGGCGGCGCGGAAGGAATTCGCCCGCGCTACGGAAGAAAACTTCGTCAAGAACGG
>NCCY01000230.1 GCA_002279855.1 Rhizobiales bacterium 12-68-15 | reverse complement strand
CGCGCCAAGGACGTGAATTTCGAGGGGATCCAGAAAGAAATCTACGGCCAGTTCGAAAACACCTTCATGATGTATCTGCCGCGCCTGTGCGAGCATTGTCTGAACCCGACCTGCGCTGCGGTGTGCCCCTCCGGCGCCATCTACAAGCGCGAGGAAGACGGCATCGTCCTCATCGACCAGGACAAGTGCCGCGGCTGGCGCATGTGCGTCTCCGGCTGTCCCTACAAGAAGGTTTATTACAACTGGTCTTCTGGAAAGTCGGAGAAGTGCATTTTCTGCTATCCGCGCATCGAGGCGGGCCAGCCGACCGTCTGCTCGGAAACCTGCGTGGGGCGCATCCGCTATCTGGGCGTGGTGCTCTACGATGCCGACGGCATTGAAGCCGCCGCCAGCGTGCCAGACGAGAAGGACCTCTACGAGGCGCAGCTCAAGCTGTTCCTCGATCCCAAGGATCCGGCGGTGATCGCCCAGGCGCGGGCGGACGGCGTGCCGGAAGCCTGGCTGGATGCGGCCCAGCGTTCGCCGGTCTGGAAGATGGCGATGGAGTGGAAGATCGCCTTTCCGCTGCACCCGGAGTACCGCACGCTGCCGATGGTTTGGTACGTGCCGCCGCTCTCGCCCATCCAGTCGGCGGCGGCCGCGGGCAAGATGGGCGTCAACGGCGATATGCCGGACGTGCGCGCGCTGCGCATCCCGCTGCAATATCTCGCCAACCTGCTCACCGCCGGGGACGAGGAGCCCGTCGCCCTGGCGCTGGAGCGCATGCTGGCCATGCGCGGCTACATGCGGGCCAAGACGGTGGATGGCCGCCTCGACGAGCGGATCGCCGCCGAGGTCGGGCTCACCGGCGCGGCCATCGAGGAGATGTACCAGGTGATGGCGATCGCCAACTACGAGGATCGCTTCGTCATCCCCACCGCTCACCGCGAATGGAGCGAAGACGCCCAGGATCTGCGCGGTTCCTGCGGCTTCTCCTTCGGCAACGGCTGCTCCGGCGGCACGTCGGAGACAAATCTGTTTGGCACCAGGCAGGCCAAGCAGCCCACGAACCCGATGGAGATCGTGTGATGACCGCCGCCCTTGAGTCCATCACCTTCAAGGCCCTGTCGGCGTTGCTGGTCTATCCCGGCGCGCCGCTGGTGGACGCCGTCTGCGAGATCGACGCGGCGCTCGCCGCCGAGGGCCTCCTCGATGCGCGGCACCATGCGGCCCTGAACCCGCTGCTGAACGACCTGCGCACGCTCGACCTTTACGAGTTACAGGCGCGGTATGTGGACCTGTTCGACCGGACCCGAAAATTGTCGCTGCACCTGTTCGAGCACGTGCATGGCGAGAGCCGCGACCGGGGCCAGGCCATGGTGGACCTGGCCGGGCTCTACGATGTCGGTGGCCTGATGCTGGCGGCCAACGAACTGCCCGACTACCTGCCGTTGTTCCTGGAATATGTGGCCACCCGGCCCCGCGCGGAGGCGCGCGGGCTGCTCGCGGATACCGATCACATCCTCGCCACTCTTGAGGAACGGCTTACCAAGCGCGGAACGCCCTACGCGGCGGTGTTTGCGGCCATTCGTGCCGCGGCCGGAGCGCCGCCCATGGTCCTGGACCCGACCACGCCCTGCGTGCCGGAGATCGACGATCTCGCTGCGCTGGACGCCGCCTGGGAGGAATCCGCCGTGGTGTTCGGCCCCGGCGAAGCCCTCGACGGCTGTTCCGTCGATCGCCTGCGCACGCAGATCCGCGCCGGCGCGCGGGACGCGCGCACTGTCACCGCCTGAGGGAGACGCACCATGTCCACAGCCATCAATTCCGCACTCTTCGGCTGGTACCCTTACCTGTGCCTCACCGTGTTCCTGCTCGGCAGCCTGATCCGCTTCGACCGCGAGCAGTACACCTGGAAGACCGGCTCCTCCCAGCTTCTGCGACGCAAGCAATTGCGCCTCGGCTCGAACCTGTTCCATGTGGGCATCCTGCTGATTTTTGCCGGTCACGCGGTGGGGCTGCTGACGCCGATCTGGGTGTTCGACATGCTGGGCGTCAGCCATTCCTTCAAGCAGGGGCTGGCCATAACCGTGGGCGGTATCGCCGGCCTCGCCTGTTTTGTCGGCATCGCCCTGCTCGCCCATCGCCGGTTGTTCGACCCGCGCATCCGCGCGACGTCGAGCTTCGGCGACACCGCGATCCTTCTGCTGCTGTGGGCGCAGCTCACCTTGGGGCTCTCCACCATCTTCGTCTCGCTGGGCCACATGGACGGCCACGAGATGGTGAAATTCATGAACTGGTCCCAAGGCATCCTGACATTGCAGCCGTCGGCGGCGGCCTATGTGTCCGACGTGAACCCCATCTTCAAGGCCCACTTGCTGCTCGGGATGACCATCTTCCTGGTCTTCCCCTTCACCCGGCTGGTCCACGTCTGGAGCGCGCCGATCTGGTATCTCGGCCGTCCCGGCTACCAGGTGGTGCGCACGCGTTTCACCCATTGGCGGGGACGCGAGACCGCGCAAGCCCATCATCCTGCCGCAACCATCGCCGTGCGCCCGGTGCCGATCTATCGGGCCCGGCGGCGGGGGGAATGAGAGCCATGGTCACGCTGATTGTCGATCACGGCGCCAACCGCGCCGCCTCCGAGCCCGAACTTCCCCACACCCATGCCCCCGCACAGCGGGAGACGGCGCCATCCAGGGAGCCCGTGTCCATGCCCGCCGTCAGCGTCAACGGTGTGCCCGTCTCCCGCAAGGCGATCGCCGCCGAGGTGCAGAACACCCCGGCGCGCACGCCGGCCGAGGGGTGGACCGCCGCCACCCGCGCCCTCGTCATCCGCGAGCTTCTGCTCCAGGAGGCCCGGCGGCTGGACATCGAGGCCGAGCCGAAGCTGGACACCGCCGGCCGGCGCGAGACCGAGGAAGAGGCGCTGATGCGGGCGCTGCTGGAGCGGGAAGTGCGCACGCCGGTTGCCGACGCGGCGGCGCTGCAGCGCTTCTATGGCCAGAACCTTCGGCGCTTTGTCTCGCCGCCGCTGTGGGAGGTGGACCACATCCTGTGCGCCGCCCGCCGCGACGATCCGGTGACCTTTGCCGCCGCGCGGGAGAAGGCGGGGCTGCTGGCGTCCGAGCTTGCGGCCGCGCCCGAGCGATTTGGCGCCTTGGCACGGGCGCATTCCGATTGCCCGTCTGCGGCGGTCGGCGGGAGCCTCGGCCAGATCGGTCCGGGCGACACCACGCCCGAGTTCCAGGTGGCGCTCGCCGCTCTGTCGGCCGGCCAGATGTCCGGCCCGGTAGACACCCGCTACGGGGTCCACCTCATTCGCATGAACAGGTGCATCGCGGGGCGCCAACTGCCCTTCGAGGCCGTGCGGGAGCGGATCGCGGCCTATCTGGAAGACCATGTGACCCATGCGGCCCATGCCCAGTACGTTTCGCTGCTGGTGGGCCGAGCCGACATCAAGGGCATCGTGCTCGGCGGCGCCGACACGCCCCTCGTGCAATAGGGGAATGCCATGCTCGGCGTGCTCATCGCCGCGCTCGACGACCCTGCGGTCTCGGCGCGCGTTCTCTCCGCCCTTGATGGCCCGGACCTCTCGGCCCGGCTCGCGGCAGCCGCCCAAGCCGATGGCCGTGCGCCCTGGGAGGTGATGGCCGCCTTGGTGCGGAATTTCCTGGATGCGGCGAGCGATGAGCAGTTCGTTCAGCTCATCGGCATCATGAACCGAGCCGAGGATCCCGGCCTCGCCGCCGTCCGCGCCATCCTGTCCGCAGCTTTGCCGGAGGGCACCGTATGACCCGCTGCGGCCTTACGGACACCTTCGGGCGACGGATCAGCTATCTTCGACTCTCGGTCACCGATCGCTGCGACCTGCGCTGCATCTATTGCATGTCGGAAGACATGACCTTTCTGCCGCGCAACGAATTGCTGACCCTTGAGGAACTGGATCGCCTCGCCTCCGCCTTCATCGCCCGCGGCGTCTCGAAGATCCGCCTCACCGGCGGCGAGCCGCTGGTGCGCAAGGGCGTGCTCGATCTGGTCGCCAACCTCTCCCGCCATCTGACGACCGGACGGCTGAAGGAATTGACACTCACCACCAACGCCAGCCTCCTGGCGCGCCATGCGGATGCGCTGGCCCGCGCCGGCGTGCGCCGGATCAACGTCTCCCTCGACACGCTGGATGCCGCCCGCTTCCGCGCCATCACCCGCCGCGGCACCCTGGGCGTGGTGATGGAGGGGCTGCTGGCGGCGCAGGCGGCCGGGCTCAAGGTGAAGCTGAATGCCGTCGCGCTGAAGGGCAGCACGGAAGCCGAGATCCACGATCTCATCGCTTTTGCCCACGGGCGCGGCATGGACCTGACCCTGATCGAGACCATGCCGCTCGGAGATGTGGGCGCGGACCGGACCGAACAATATCTGCCGCTCAGCGACCTGCGGCGCATCATCGAACAGCGCTGGACGCTGACTGATACCTGCGAGCGCACCGGCGGGCCGGCGCGCTACGCGCGGGTCGGCGAGACCGGGGGACGCATCGGATTCATCACGCCGCTGACGCATAGCTTCTGCGAGACCTGCAACCGGGTGCGGGTCAGCGCCAAGGGCGTGCTCTATACCTGCCTGGGACAGGAGGCGCAGGTGGATCTGCGTGCGCCGCTGCGGGCCTCGGAAGGCGACGACGCCCTCCACGCCGCCCTCGATGCCGGCATCCGGGGCAAGCCGCGCGGCCACGATTTCGAAATCGCCCGCAATGGCGCGCCGGCAACGGCGCGGCATATGTCGGCGCTGGGGGGCTGAGCCATGGTGCGCATCGGCATCCTCACCATCTCCGACCGGGCCAGCCGGGGCGACTATGCCGACCGCGCCGGTCCGGCCGTGGAGGAATGGCTCGCCCACGCTATCGCCTCGCCGTGGGACCCGGTGCGCCGGGTGATCCCCGACGGGGTCGAAAGCGTGCGCGCGGCCCTGGTGCATATGGCGGATGAGGAGCGGCTCGACCTCGTCCTCACTTCCGGCGG
>NCCY01000229.1 GCA_002279855.1 Rhizobiales bacterium 12-68-15 | reverse complement strand
TGCATGGCCGGGCGCTCGGCGAAGGGCGCGCTCATCACGTCCATCAGGCAGGCGCGGACATAATTGGCGGAGAGGACCGCGTCCTCGGACGCCTGCCGCATGCCGTCCGCACCGTGCGAGAGCATCCAGGAGAGCGCCCGCACGAACATGCCCATCTGGCCGTGGAACGCGCTCATGCGCCCGAGCGTCTGCTCCGCGCCCGGTGCGCCGGCTTCTTCCGCGAGGCGCAGGGTCTCGCCATCCGCCACCAGCGCGGGGACGGGCGCGAAGGGCGCGAGCGCGGGGGACAGCACCACCGGACCGGCACCGGGACCACCGCCGCCATGGGGCGTCGAGAAGGTCTTGTGCAGGTTGATGTGCATGGCATCGACGCCGAGATCGCCGATGCGCACCTTGCCGAGGATGGCGTTGAAATTGGCGCCGTCCGCGTAGAAATAGGCACCGACCCCGTGCACCGCCTCGGCGATCGCCACCACGTCCCGCTCGAACAGGCCGCAGGTGTTGGGATTGGTGAGCATGAGGGCGGCGACCTCGGTGGAGAGCGCCGCCTTCACCGCCTCCGGGTCCACCGTGCCGTCCGCGCGGGCGGGAATGGACTTCACCTCATAGCCCAGCAGGGCGGCAGTGGCGGGGTTCGTGCCATGGGCGCTTTCCGGCACCAGCACGATGCGGCGCGGCTCGCCGCGGGCGGCCAGCGCCGCCTTGATGGCCATCATGCCGCACAATTCGCCATGGGCGCCGGCCTTGGGGGTGAAGGCCACCGCCTGCATGCCGGTGAGCTCGATCAGCCAGCGGCACAGTTCCGAAATGACGCCCAGCGCCCCCTGCACGGTGGAGACCGGCTGGAGCGGGTGCACGTCGGCGAAGCCCGCCAGCCGCGCCATCCGCTCGTTGAGGCGCGGATTGTGCTTCATGGTGCAGGAGCCGAGCGGGAACAGGCCGCTGTCGATGCCGTAATTCATGCGCGAGAGCCGCACATAATGGCGCATGGCCTCGGGCTCCGAGAGGCCGGGCAGGGGAAGCGGCGCGGTGCGCTCCAGCCCGCCGAGGCGGGGCGTGAAGGCTTCGGGCTCGTCCAGATCGACGCCGGTGACCTCGGCGCGGCCGATCTCGAAGATCAGGCCCTCGTCCAGATCCAGCGCGCGGTTGCCGGTGAAGGTGGCGGGGGCGGCCATGGTGATCTCCTGCGGCGCCGTCGCGCCACGTCCTTCGCGGTTCATGCCAGCACCTCCTTCAGCGCGGCGGCGAAGGCGGCGCGGTCGTCTTGCGTGGTGGTCTCGGTGGCGGCGACCAGGATGAGGTCGTCGAGCCCCGCTTTGGGCGCGAGGCGGGAATAGGGCACGCCACCCAGAATGCCCTTGCCGGCCAGCGCCTCGATCACGTCCGCCGCCTTGCCCGGCACGCGGATGGTGAACTCATTGAAGAAGCTGGTGTTGAGCACCGTCACGCCGTCCAGCGCTGCCAGCCGGTCGGCGAGATCGCAGGCATAAGCGTGGTTGATGCGGGCAAGCCGCGTCAGCCCCGCTTCGCCCAGCAGCGACATGTGGATGGTGAAGGCCAGCGCGCACAGGCCGGAATTGGTGCAGATGTTGGAGGTCGCCTTCTCGCGGCGGATGTGCTGTTCGCGGGTGGAGAGGGTGAGCACGAAGCCGCGCCGGCCTTCCGCATCCACCGTCTCGCCGGCCAGCCGTCCGGGCATCTGGCGCACAAATTTCTGCCGGGTGGCGAACAGCCCCACATAGGGCCCGCCGAAATTGAGCGCATTGCCGATGGACTGGCCTTCGCCCACCACGATATCGGCGCCCTGCGCGCCGGGCGGTTCGATGAGGCCGAGGGACACCGCCTCGGTGAACACGGCGATCAGGAGCGCGCCGGCCGCATGGGCCTTTTCCGCGATGGGGCGCAGGTCCACCAGATTGCCGAACACGTCCGGGCTCTGCACCACCACGCAGGAGGTTCCCGCATCGATGGCGGCGCCGATGTCGTCCCCGCCCTCGGGCGCCGGGGGCAGGCAGACCAGCGGCTGGCCGGCATGGGCGCACACGGTCGCGATGGTCTCGCGATAATGCGGGTGGAGGTTGCCCGCCAGCACCGCCGTCTCGCGCCGGGTGATGCGGTGGGCCATGAGCACCGCCTCGGCGGCGGCGGTGGAGCCGTCATACATGGAGGCGTTGGCCACATCAATGCCGGTCAGGTCCGCCACCTGGGTCTGGAACTCGAACAGATATTGCAGCGTGCCCTGCGCGATTTCCGGCTGGTAGGGCGTGTAGGAGGTGAGGAATTCCGAGCGCTGGATCAGATGGTCCACGGTCGCAGGCACATGATGGCGATAGGCGCCCGCGCCCACGAAGAAGGGCACAGAGCCGGCGGCCACATTGCGCGCGGCCAGCCGGGCGAGCGTGCGCTCGACCGCCATCTCGCTCTTGCGCAGCGGCAGGTCCGGCAAGTGCGGCAGGCGCTTGTCGGCCGGAATGTCGGCGAACAGCACATCCACCGAGGGCGCGCCGATGCGCGCGAGCATCTCGGCGCGATCATCCGGGGTGAGGGGCAAATAGCGCATGATGCGGCTTCGATCCGGTCAGGTCAGGGTGAAAGTCGGCGCGATCACCACCTCGGCCCGGAGCGAGTGGCCGATATAGCACTCCTCATGGGCGCGGTGGTGGAGGGCGTGGAAGGCCTCGGCGTCCGGCACGAGGGCGCCGGAAAAGGTGACGGCGGGCGAGAGCGTCACCCGTCCGACATAGAGTTTTCCGTCGGCGTTCGGCGCCATTTCGCCGACCGCCGGGTCCGCATAGCGGTCCACGGTGAAGCCGGCGCGGCGGGCGAAATCGAGGAAGAACAGCATGTGGCAGCTCGACAAGGCGGCGACCAGCGCCTCCTCCGGGTCCACCGCATCCGCCCGCGACAGCGGCACGCGCACGCTGAGGGGCGAGGACGAGCCGGGGATCTCCAGCCCGTCAAAGGCCCAGACATGGCCGCGACTGTAGCGACCATCCGTGAAGACGGCGTCTCCCCGCTCCCAGCGGATGGTGGCGCGATAGGCGTGGTCCATGGGGCGCTCCGCTCAGAGGGTCTTGAGGAAGTCCTGATAGGCGTCTGCGCTCATCAGGCCGTCGAGCTGGGCGGGGTCTGTGATGCGCAGCTTGACGAACCAGCCATTGCCCTCGGCGTCTTCGTTGACGGTGGCGGGGTTGGCTTCCAGCGCGTCATTGACTTCAACCACCTCGCCGGAGATGGGGGCATAGACCTCGCTCGCCGCCTTCACGCTCTCGACCACGGCGGCTTCCTTGCCGATCTCCACGGCGCTGCCGATGGCGGGAAGCTCCACGAACACCACGTCGCCAAGCTGGCTCTGGGCGTAATCGGAAATGCCGACCACCGCCACGTCGCCTTCGACGCGGACATATTCATGGTCCTTGGAATAGCGGATGTCGCTCATCGGATCAGTCCCCCTTCAGGATTTGCGGGCGTAGCGCGGGGCCACGAACGGTAATGTGACGACGCGGGCAGGCAGAGACTTGCCGCGCACGAGGAGTTCAAGGGCGGTGCCCGGTGCGGCGAGCGCCGGGGGCACGTAGCCCATGGCCACGGGACCGCCGACGCTGGGGCCGAAGCCGCCGGATGTGACGGTGCCGACGACCTGCCCGTCATGGGCGATCTCGGTGCCTTCGCGCGCGGGCGCGCGTCCGTCCGGCTTCAGGCCGACGCGCACGCGGGCGGGGCCTTCGGCCAGTTCGCGCTGGATGCGGGCGGCGCCCGGAAAGCCGCCCTCCACCCGGCGCCGCTTCTGGATGGACCAGGCCAGCTGGGCCTCGATGGGCGAGGTGGAGGTGTCGATGTCATGGCCATAGAGGCACAGCCCGGCCTCCAGCCGCAGGCTGTCGCGGGCGCCGAGGCCCACCGGCTTGACGCGGCGATCGGCCAGCAGATGGCTCCACAGCTTCTCCACGTCGCGGGCGGCCACCGAGATTTCGTAGCCGTCCTCCCCGGTATAGCCGGAGCGGGAGAGATGGCAGGGAATGTCGTCGAAGGTGGTGGGCGTCGCCGTCATGAAGGCGAGATCGGCCGCTTCCGGGGCATGATCGGCCACCACCGCCGCCGCCTCCGGCCCCTGAAGGGCGATGAGGGCCAGCTCGTCCTTCACCACCAGACGCACAGGCGAGGGCAGGCTCTGCGCCATGTGCGCATAATCCACCTGTTTGCGGCCGGCATTGACCACCAGAAACAGCGTGCCGTCGAGGCCGGGGTCCAGTGGGCGCGTGACCATCAGGTCGTCGATGATGCCGCCGTCGTGGGTGAGGAACTGGGTGTAGCGCTGCTGGCCGGGCTTCAGGTTCAGGATGTCGGCGGGCACCAGCGCTTCCAGTGCGCGGGCGACCGTGCCGTGATCCGGCCCGATGAGGAGCGCCTGTCCCATATGGGAGACGTCGAACAGGCCGGCATGGCTGCGGGTCCAAGCGTGCTCGGCTAGGATGCCGTCCGCATACTGGACTGGCATTTCATAGCCGGCGAAAGGCACGATGCGTCCGCCCAGCACGACATGTGCATCATGCAGCGGGGTGCGCAGAAGGGGGGCTGTGGTGTCGGTCATGTCCGGTGTCCAAGGCGCGCCTGAGAATCCGGGCCTTGGGCCCGGCGGGCGCCCCCTCTGTCACCGGAACCTGAGAGATTTCGCGCGGACCTGTGGAAAGGTCCGGCTTACTCCTTCGGTGAGCCGCACGCCGCAAGGCGCACGTCTGCTTTCCAGAGTGTCGTCCCCCTGCGGCCCTTTTGCCTGAGCGGTTCCGGGGCGGTTGCGCCTTCGGCGCCGGCCTCATCGGGGATGGTCATCCACGACAGCCGGTCTCTCCCGCAGGGATCGTCCGATCACCGGAGGCGAACCTCCGACGTGCAAAGCATAGAAGATCGCGGCGCGCGGTCAACGCGCCTTCGCATTATTGCAGTGCAAAAAAGACCGCAGGCGATGAAAAAACTGCGCCGCCCGATCGGGGGCGGGCGGCGCAGGGAGGCATCACTGCGAG
>NCCY01000008.1 GCA_002279855.1 Rhizobiales bacterium 12-68-15 | reverse complement strand
TGCAGGTGGCGGCGGCGCTGCCCGTCGCCCTCGCCACGCTCCAGGATGGCGACCTTGCCGTGCGGCGCGAGGCGCTGGGCGTGCTCGGCTGGCTGAAGGCCGATGCGGCGCTGCCGGCGCTCATGATGGCGGCCAACGACCGCGAGCCCTCGGTGCGGCGCGCCGTCATGGCGGCGCTGGTGTTCGTGCGGCCGGGCACGGTGGGCGTCGCCCCGCTCATCACGGGCCTCTCGGACGAGAACTGGCAGGTGCGCGAGGAAGCCGCCTTCTCCATCGGCAAGGCGCGGCTGCCCGAAGCCACCGAGCCGCTGATCCGCACCACGCAGGACGAGGCCTGGCAGGTGAAGGCCAAGGCGATCAATGCGCTGGGGCGCCTGAAGGCGCGTACCGCCGTCGCCGTCATCGGCGACCTGCTGGGGCACGAGATCAGCAACGTGCGCAAGGAAGCGGCGGCGGCGCTGGGCGAGATCTCCGACCCGGCCGCCATCGCCAGCCTGGAGCGGGGGTTCGACGATCCCGATCCGGACGTGCGCAAGCTGGTGCGCTGGGCGCTGGAGCGCTGCCGCGCGGCGGCGTGACGGGCAAGGGCAAGCCGGGGCGGGACGGGGCAGGCCGGTCCGGCCCCGTCCGCGCATCGCACGTCCTGTCCCGCTGCCATCAGGACGACGACCGCGCATGGATGACGGCCTGTTCCCGCCGCCGGGGGTGCACAGAGGTCACTCTGAATCCGAAGATGATCGAGCGGTTGAATTTAGAATTGGTATGATTCTTGCGGCTGTCCAGTCTGGAACATCGGAGAGCCGCCATGCTCGCATCCCAGCCTTCGGGTCCGGCCCGGTCCGGGTCCGTCCTTCTCTCCGGCAGCGCGCCCGCGCAGGCCCTGCTGCTGACGGAGAATGTCGCCCTCACCAACGGGCCGCCTATTGGCATGCCGGCAATTTCGTCGGCGGGCCGGAACTGTTCGGGCAGGGCACCCATGTCTGGTCGGGGGTCGCCGCGTCCAATTCCGTGGTCCTGCACCTGACCGGCAAAGCCTTGCGCGGGCTCATCACCCGCATTCCCGCCCTGTCCTTCGGCCTGATCGAGGGGCTGACCTTCAAGGGCAAATGTTACTCCGCCCTGGCGCAGATGCTGGGCACCCGCTCCGTCACCGAGCGGCTGGCGCACCTGCTGCTGCATCTGTGTGACGCCTATGGCGTCGAGGAGGCGGGCAGCGTCGTCATCGGCACCGCCCTCACCCATGCCGACCTGGCCCATATGGTGGGCGCCACCCGCCAGTGGGTGACGATCTCGCTCAAGCGGCTCGCCGCCCAGGGCGTTCTCCAGGCCGAGAAATCCAAGATCGTCGTGCATCAGATCGACACGCTGCAGGCCATGCGCGGCGGCGGTTGATCGCGCATGTCCTGCCAAACAAAGCGGCAGGCTCTGCTTTTAGGCAACTAATCCACCGCCTGCCGCCATCTTCCTTTGAACCACTCGAAGGAGGGAACGGAAGATGATGCGAGGCCATCAAGAGCCATCGAATGAAGAGCCTCCTCACGCGCCAGCGACAGCCACATCCCTTTGAGAGGATATGACATGACGTTCCGTGCCCGCTCCCCCCTCCGGCTCGCCGCCGGCCTCGCCATGGCCGTGGGTGCCGCCAGTCCCGCCCTGTCGCAGACCTCGGTCTCCATCGGCATCGGCACGCAGGATACGACCACCAATACCGTCACCACGGGCGTCGTGATCCGTGAACTCAAGCTGCTGGAGAAGTACCTGCCGAAGGACGGCAAGTACAAGACGATCAGCTTCAAGATGGACTGGCAGAACTTCACCTCCGGTCCGCCCGTGACCAACGGCATGATGGCCGACAAGCTCCAGTTCGGCGGCATGGGCGATTATCCGCTGGTGGTGAACGGCTACACCTTCCAGTCCAATCCCCAGAGCAAGAGCCAGCTCATCGCGGTCGCCGCCTACAACATCCTCGGCTCCGGCAACGGCGTGGTGGTGCACAAGGACTCGCCCTATTTCCAGCTCTCGGACCTCAAGGGCAAGGTGCTGAGCGTGCCGTTCGGCTCCGCCGCCCACGGCATGCTGCTGAAGGCCATGCAGGACAAGGGCTGGCCCAACGACTATTTCCAGCTCGTCAGCCAGAGCCCGGAGGTCGGGTCCACCAATCTCCAGGAAAAGAAGATCGACGGCCACGCGGACTTCGTGCCCTTCGCCGAGCTGCTGCCGTTCCGTGGCTTCGCCCGCAAGATCTTCGACGGCGTGGAGACCAACGCCCCCACCTGGCACGGCGTCGTCGTGCGCACGGATTTCGCCGAAAAGTATCCGGAGGTCGTCGTTGCCTACATCAAGGCGGTGATCGAGGCCAATGACTGGGTGCGCAAGGATCCCAAGGCCGCCGCGGAAGCCATCGCCAAATGGACCGGCATCGACAAGGAAGTGGTCTACATCTTCCTCGGCCCCGGCGGCATCATGACCATGGACCCCACCATCAAGCCGCAACTGGTGGCGGACGCGGCGCAGGACGCCGCCGTGCTCCAGAAGCTCGGCCGCATGAAGGAGTTCGATGTCAAGGCGTGGGTGAATGACAGCTATGTCCGCACCGCCTATGCCGAACTCGGGCTCGATTACGATGCGCAGGTGAAGAGCCTCGCCAATTACGAGGTTTCCGGCGAGGACGGCTTCTGCAAGGTCAAGATCACCGAGCCGCGCAAGGCCGGCGAGATCTGGATCGAGGGCGAGGGCATCAAGGCCTATTCCAGCCCCGCCTGCACGCTGGGCGCGCTCGCCGAACTGAAGGGGCAGGGCAAGAAGGTCGCCACCGCCTATCTGTTCGACACCGCGCAGGGCATCAAGCTGTTCGCCAGCGAGGCGTTCTACGCCTCCGTCACCAAGGACGGGAAGTCCGACATCCAGCCCTTCCTCCTCAAGAAGGACGCCGAGGCGGCGGCTGCGGCCGGTGGCGGCAAGGTGCTGGGCTTCGACGACGCGCTCAAAAGCGTCACCTCGGGACGGGGGTGAGCATCATGAAGCACTCTACCGCCCTTGCATCGGTCGCGGTCGCGTCCGACCGCTTCATTCGCGAAACGGGGGAGCCGGCACGCGCCGGCTCCGTCACCTTGCGTCCCGCCCGTCCCGCGCCCGCCCCGGCGCAACCGGCGGGCGGCTCCAGATGGACGCGCTGGCTGCGGCTCAACAGGGGGCTCATCCGCGCCGGCGTTCTCGGGCTCCTCTCCATCGCGGCCTTCATCGCGCTGTGGCACGTGCTGACCGAGAACCGGCTCAACATCTATGTGCGCTTCATGAACGTGCCCTCGCCGACCCAGGTTCTGGCGAGCGCGGAGCAGGCCTTTTCGGACGGCCGCTTCCTCAACCACATCCTCATCTCGTGCCGGCGCATCCTGCTGGGCTTTTCGCTCGCCACCGTCATCGCGGTGCCGCTCGGCCTGCTGATGGGGCGCTACCTTCTGCTGCGGGAACTGGTGTTCCCGGTGTCCGAGGTGCTGCGGCCCATCCCGGCCATCGCCTGGGTGCCCATGTCCATCATGCTGTGGCCGACCAACGAGGAAAGCATCGTCTTCATCACCTTCCTCGGCTCCCTCTTCCCCATTCTCATCAACACCCTGCACGGCATGGCGACGGTGGACGAGGTTCTGGTGCGCGCCGCCCGCTGCCTCGGCGCGCGCGAGGCGGCCACCTTCCGGGAGGTCTATTTTCCCGCCGCGCTGCCGCAGATTTTCACCGGCCTCACAGTGGGCATGGGGGTGGCGTGGGTGTCGCTGATCGCGGCGGAGATGATCTCCGGCCAGTTCGGCATCGGCTATTTCACCTGGGAATCCTATTCCCTCGTCCAGTATTCCGACATCGCGCTCGGCATGATCTGCATCGGGGTGCTTGGCCTTGCCTCCTCGCTGGCGATCCGCGCGGTCGGCAGTCTCATCACCCCCTGGGCCACGCGGCGATAGGAGCCTGTCCATGACCGCCACATTCCACGCCCCGCCGGGCGGCGCCGCGAAGAGGGGCCTGATCGAGGTATCCGGCTTCTCCCTGAGCTACGAGACGCTGGACGGCGCCATGCCGGCGGTGGAGGACACCGACCTCGTCGTCCGCCCCGGCGAGTTCGTCTCCATCATCGGCCCGTCCGGCTGCGGCAAATCCACCTTGCTCAATGCGGTGGCGGGCTTCCTGAAGCCCACCGCCGGCAGGGTGACGGTGGACGGCGAGCCGGTGAAGGGGCCGGGCGCGGACCGGGGCATGGTGTTCCAGCAATATTCGCTGTTTCCCTGGAAGACGGTGCGGGAGAACGTGGAATTCGGCCTGAAGATGAAGGGCATCTCGGCGGACGAGCGGACCCGCTCTGCCCGCACCCTGCTGGGCCTCGCCGGGCTCTCGCAGTTCGAGGATCACTATCCCGACCGCCTCTCCGGCGGCATGAAGCAGCGTGTGGGCATCGTGCGGGCGCTCGCCACCGGCCCGCGCGTGCTGCTGCTGGACGAGCCGTTCGGCGCGCTCGATGCCCAGACCCGCCAGATCATGCAGCAGATCCTCACCAATCTGTGGCAGCGGCTGGAGATTTCCGTCCTGTTCGTCACCCACGACATCGACGAGGCGATCTTCCTCTCCGACCGCATCTATGTGATGACCGCCCGCCCCGGCGCCATCAAGGCGGAGGTGGATGTGGCCCTGCCGCGTCCGCGCGATGCGGGGCTCGCTTTGCTGCCGGAATTCCTCGCCCTGCGCGCGGAGCTGGCAGCGCTCATCCGCGAGGAAAGCCTGAAAGCCATGGGCGGGGAACTGAATGCCGACGCCCTCCAGGGCCTCGCCATCAATCTCCATGGCGCCTCCATCGGGGACGTGATCTGACCAGAGAAACGGCCAGAATAAGGGTGTAATTAGTTTCCGGAACCACGGCTTGTTGCGTGCAGGGGCGGGTTTTGTTTGGGATGATCTTTAAATAAAAGGTCTGGATCATCCCATGACATATGTCGTCACCGAGAATTGTATCCGCTGCAAGTTCATGGACTGCGTGTCGGTCTGCCCCGTGGACTGCTTCTATGAAGGCGAGAACATGCTCGTCATCAATCCGGATGAATGCATCGACTGCGGGGTGTGCGAGCCTGAATGCCCCGCCGCCGCCATCGTCGCCGACACCGATCCCGCCGCCGCGACATGGCTGGAACTGAACGCGACCTATGCGCGGGTCTGGCCCAACATTCCGGAAAAGAAGCAGCCGCCGGCGGATGCGGAAGCCTGGATGGGCATTGAGGGCAAGTTCGACACCGCCTTCAGCCCGTCCCCCGCCAGGGAGTGAGCGCGGCGGACCTCTCTCTATTCCTCTCTCCCTGCTGTCATGCCCGCCCGCATCGCGCCGGCGGAAGGAGGCGTCATGAGCAACATCGCCAGCGAAACCGTCCTTGAGGTCCGGCACTGGACCGACCGCCTGTTCAGCTTCACCACCACCCGCGATCCGGCATTCCGGTTCCGCAGCGGGCAGTTCACCATGATCGGCCTGCCGGTGGAGGGGCGGCCGCTGCTGCGGGCCTATTCGCTTGCCAGCGCGACCCATGAGGACCGGCTGGAATTCTTCTCCATCAAGGTGCCCGACGGCCCGCTCACCTCCCGCCTTCAGGATTTGCGCGAGGGGGACAGTATTCTGGTCGGCCGCCGCCCCACCGGCACGCTGCTGCTGGACAATCTTCTCCCCGGACGGCGGCTCTATCTTCTGGCCACCGGCACCGGCCTTGCCCCCTTCGTCTCGCTCATCAAGGAGCCGGAGGCCTATGAGCGGTTCGAGCAGGTGATCCTGGTCCATGGCTGCCGGGAGGTGGCGGAACTGGCCTATGGGGAGGCGGTGGTCCGCGATGTCCTGTCCCATGAGCTGCTCGGCGAGATCGCGGAGGGGCGCCTGCTGCACTACCCGACCGTCACCCGCGAGCCCTATCACAACCGGGGCCGCATCACCGACCTGATGGCGAGCGGGCGCCTGTTCGAGGATCTCGGCCTGCCGCCGCTCGATCCGGAACACGACCGGGCCATGCTCTGCGGCAGCCCGCAGATGATCCGTGACATCAAGGACCTGCTGGAAGGGAAGGCGTTCGCGGAAGGCGCCGGCCATCGCCCCGGCCATTATGTGGTGGAGAAGGCGTTCGCCGAGCGCAACTGACCCGCGGCGGAGCCTCCGTCCCGTCGGCCGATTGACAAGGATCAATGCTTCCCCGGTCCGCAGGCGCCAGAAAGGCGCGGGGAAGCCCGGACTGTGCGCCATCCGCAGGTTCGAGCTTTCCAGGAATTTTCGAATTTCCTGAAAATTCGGATCTGCGGAAACATGTTGATGAACCTTCCGGCGATCGCCCAGTCTTTCGTGCTCCATTTCGGGGAAATGGGCAGCCGGTGGGGCATCAACCGCACCGTGGGGCAGATCTATGCCCTGCTCTACATCTCGCCATCGCCCCTCTGCGCGGACGAGATCGTCGAGGCGCTCGGCATCTCCCGGTCCAATGCCTCCATCAGCCTGCGCGAGCTGCAGGCGTGGAATCTGGTGGTCCTGAAGCATCTGCCCGACGACCGCCGCGACTTCTTCGCCGCGCCGGAGGATGTGTGGCAGATCCTCCGTGTCCTCGTGGAGGAGCGCAAGAAGCGGGAGGTCGATCCCACCCTCACGGTGCTGCGCGAGCTGCTGCTGCGTGAGCCCGAGGGCGATCAGGACCGCCACGCCCAGCGCCGGCTCGCCGAGATGGCGAAGCTGATCGAGCAGCTCACCACCTGGTATGACGACGTGAAGGGCATGGAGACCGACCGTCTCATCGGCCTGCTCTCGCTGGGCGCGAAGGTGACGCGCCTTCTGGAGGCCACCGACCGGGTGGTCTCGCTCGGCCGGACGGGCCGGCGGACGGGAAAGGCCTGAGCCATGCCCGCTTCCGCCCGTCTCCGGCTGGGCCGCACGGCATTGCGGGGCCCCGCCCCGGCCGCACAGCCCGTCTCTGCCGCCCGTAAAAGCGCCCGCCGCGCCGGTGCTCCCGGCCGCGCCGCCACATCCCCCGCCATGCCCGGCGCGCTGCTGCAAGCGGTGGCGGGCCTGCTCTGGCTGCCGCAGGCGGGGCTGATCGCCTTTGCCGTTCAGCAGATGGCGCAGGGCGCCGCTGCCGTTTCCATCGCCCCGTTGGCCGGTGCTCTGTTGGTGCTTGGGGTCGCCCGGGCGCTGCTGGATGCGGCCGGTGCCCGCCTGCTGTTCCGCGCCGCGCGCCGGCAGGTGTCGGCGCTCCGGGCGGATGTGGCGCAGGCGCTCGCCGCCCGCTCGCCGCTGGACGGGCGGCGCGCCGCATCGGGAGCGGCGGCCAGCGCCGTCGCGGAGCAGGCGGAAGCCATCGTTCCCTATCTGACCCGCTTCGTTCCGGCGCGCCTGCGCATGTCCATCGTGCCGCTGGCCATCTTCGCCGCCGTCCTGCCGTTCGCCTGGATTCCCGCCCTTCTCCTGCTCGTCGCCGCGCCGCTCATTCCGCTGTTCATGGCGCTGGTGGGCTGGCGGGCGAAGCTGGCGAGCGAGGAGCAGCTGGCCCGCATCGGTGGCATGAACGCCTTCCTGCTGGACCGCCTGCGCGGGCTCGCCACCATCCGCGCGCTCGGCGCCGTGGACCTCACCGCCCGCCGGCTGCGTGCTGATGCGGAGGACGTGAAGACGCGCACCATGGCCGTCCTGCGCATCGCCTTCCTGTCCTCGGCGGTCCTGGAACTGTTTTCCGCGCTCGGGGTCGCCATGGTGGCGGTTTATGTGGGCTTCCACCTGCTGGGCACCATCGGCTTCGGCGCGTGGGGCGCGCAGCTGTCGCTCGGGCAGGGCCTCTTTATTCTCCTGCTGGCCCCGGCCTTCTTCGAGCCCTTGCGGGACTTCTCCGCCGCCTGGCACGACCGGGCCTCGGGCCTTGCCGCCTTCGCCGCGCTCGGTGCCCTCAGCGAGGAGGGCCTGCCCCTTCCCGGCGCCGGCACCCAGCATAATGCCTCCGTGCCCCTCACCGGCGCGCCGGATGTGCGGCTGCGGGATGTGTCGTTCCACCATGCGGGGCGTCCGGAGGCGGGGCTTTCCCATGTCAGCCTCACCGTGCGGCCCGGCGAGCGGGTGGCGCTGCTCGGGCCGAGCGGATCGGGCAAGACCACACTTCTGTCGCTCATGGCGGGGCTGATGCCGGCGGAGGCCGGACAGATCGCCATCGGCGGCCGGGAACTGGACGAGGCCAGCGCGGCCGGCCTGCGCCGGGGCATGGCCTGGGTCGGCCAGAAGCCGCACATCTTCGCCGGCAGCCTCGCCGCCAACGTCACGCTGGGCCGCGACGGGCTGGGCGCGCCGGAGGTTGCGGCCGCGCTCGCCTCTGCCGCATGGCCGCAGGAGGCCGGTGCGCGGATGGAGATCGGCGAAGGCGGCCTCGGCCTGTCCGGCGGCGAAGGCCGGCGGCTGGCGCTGGCCCGTGCCGCCGTCGCACCGGAGGCGCGGCTGATCCTGGCGGACGAGCCCACCGCCCATCTCGATGCTGAAACCGCCGCCGACGTGACCGAGCGGCTCCTGACCCTGTCGGAGGGGCGGACCCTCATCGTCGCCACCCACGACCCGGTGCTCGCCGCCCGCATGGACCGGGTCATCCAGATCGGAGCGGTCGCATGAACCGCCTGCGCGACATCCTCCCCGTGCTGCGGCTGTTTCTTGGCGAGCGGCGCCTCGTCCTGGCGATGGGCGCGGGGCTGGCCGCGCTCACCGTGCTGGCGGGCATGGCGCTGCTCGGCATTTCCGGCTGGTTCATCACCGCCACGGCGCTGGCCGGGCTTGTGCCTGCAACGGCGATGGCCTTCGACGTGTTCGCGCCGGCCGCCGCCATCCGCCTGCTGGCGCTCACCCGCACCGGCGCCCGCTATGGCGAGCGGCTGGTGACCCATGACGCGGCGCTGGGCCTTCTGGCGGGGCTGCGCGAGCGGCTGTTCCGGGGCTGGGCGCAGCCGGGCGCGGCCCGTGCGCTGCGGGCGCGTCCCGCGCGGCTCCTGTTCCGCCTCACCGCCGACATCGACGCGCTCGATTCCCTCTATCTGCGCATCGCCGTGCCGCTGGTCGCGAGCCTTGCCGCGCTGCTGGTGCTTGCCCTCACGCTCGGCTGGGTCAGCGGCGCGCTGGCGCTCGCCGTCGTCGCGGTCACGGTGCTGGCGGGGGTGGTGTTCCCCCTGCTGGCGGGGAGGCGTTCCGCGCCCGCCGCCCGGCGCCGGGCACTCGCCATCGAGGCGCTGCGGGCGCGCGTCATCGATCTGGTGGCGGGCCAGACGGAACTGGCCATGGCCGGGCGGCTGATGCCGCAGCGCGTGGCCATCTCCCGCGCCGATGCACGGGTGGCGCGGGCGGACGATGCGCTGAACCGCGCGGACGTCGCCGCCGGCGCCGTGCTCGCCACGGGCGGCGCGCTGACCCTTGCGGGCACGCTCATGGCCGTCGCGTTTCTCATGGAGCGGGGCACCCTTGGTGCGCCGGTCGCCGTGCTCTGCCTGCTGGTGCCGCTCGCCGCGCTGGAGCCGTTCGCGGCCCTGCGCCGGGGGATGCTGGAATGGGGGCGCACCGCGCTCGCCCTGCGCCGCATCGCCCCCCGTCTTGCGGCGGCGCCAGAGGCAAAGGGGGGGGCTGCGCCGCTGACGGACGCGGCCATCCGCCTGTCGGGCGTGTCCGCGCGCCATCATTCCGGGGCTCCGGCCTGCCTGCGCGCGGTTCACCTTGCGGTTGAGCCGGGGGCGCGCGTGGCGGTGGTCGGCAGCAGCGGGGCCGGCAAGTCGACGCTGCTCGCGGTGCTCGCGGGCGAACTCGCGCCGGAGGAGGGGATGGCGCAAGCGCTCCCCTCCACCCTGCTGCCGCAGGCGACCGAGCTGTTCCAGGACAGCATCGCGGACAATCTGCGCCTTGCGGACCCGGACGCGGATGAGGCGCGCCTGTGGCAGGTGCTGGAGGCGGCAGGGCTTGCCGCAACGGTCCGCGCGCTGCCGCAGGGCCTTGGCAGCGCCATCGGCGAGGGCGGGCTCGGCCTGTCCGGCGGGCAGGCGCGGCGCCTCGCCATGGCGCGGCTGTTCCTGCGCACCACGCCGCTCTGGCTGCTGGACGAACCCACCGACGGGCTCGACCCCGCAACCGCGCGGGACGTGCTCGCCCGCCTGTCGCTGCAGGCGGAGGGGCGCACCCTTCTGATCGCAACCCACATCCGGCGCGAGGCCGAACTCGCCGACCGCCTGATCGTGATGAGCAACGGACGCATCGTGGCCCGCCACCGGCGCGGCGAGGAGGGCTTTGCCGCCGTCCTCTCCGCCCTGCGGCCCGACTGAGAAACGCAAACATGTGTCGCCCCCTCCGGGGGAGCGGCATCGGGAGAGGACGCAGGGGAAGACCTGACGGGGAAGCCAATGGAACTCGATATCGTCGCCTTGTCGCGCCTGCAATTTGCAATGACGGCGCTCTACCATTTCCTCTTCGTGCCGCTGACGCTCGGGCTTTCCGTGATGCTGGCGATCATGGAGACGGTCTATGTCATGACCGGCCGCACCATCTGGCGGCAGATGACCAAGTTCTGGGGCACGCTGTTCGGCATCAATTTCGTGCTGGGCGTGGCCACGGGCATCGTGATGGAATTCCAGTTCGGCATGAACTGGAGCTATTACAGCCACTATGTGGGCGACATCTTCGGAGCGCCGCTCGCCATCGAGGGCCTGATGGCCTTCTTCCTGGAGGCCACCTTCGTCGGCCTGTTCTTCTTCGGCTGGGACAAGCTGTCGAAGGTCGGGCATCTGGTCGCCACCTATGCGGTGGCGCTCGGCTCGAACCTGTCGGCGCTCTGGATCCTGATCGCAAACGGATGGATGCAGAACCCGGTGGGCTCCGCCTTCAACCCGCAGACCATGCGCATGGAGGTGGTGAGCTTCTATGACGTGCTGTTCAACCCGGTGGCGCAGGCCAAGTTCGTGCACACCGTCTCCGCCGGCTATGTGACGGCGGCCTTCTTCGTGCTCGGGGTCTCGGCCTGGTATCTTCTGCGCGGCCGCCATCGCGACCTTGCCCTGCGCTCCATGACGGTCGCGGCCTCGTTCGGCCTTGCGGCGTCCCTTTCGGTGGTCGTGCTGGGCGACGAGAGCGGCTATCTCGACACCGAGCACCAGAAGATGAAGCTCGCGGCCATGGAGGCCATGTGGGAGACCGAGCCGGCGCCCGCCTCCTTCACCCTGTTCGGCATTCCCGACCAGGCCGCCCGCGAGACCCACTATGCGGTGCGCATCCCGTGGGTGATGGGCCTCATCGGCACCCGTTCGCTCGACACCCCCATTCCGGGCATCGAGGAACTGGTGGATCACGCCCGCGCCCGCATCAAGGATGGCATCGTCGCCTTCGACGCGCTCCAGAAGATCCGCGCCGCCGGCACCGCGAAGGTCGCGCCCGAGGTGACGCAGGCCTTTGAGCAGAATGGCCGCAATCTCGGCTATGCGCTGCTGCTGAAGCGCTATGTGGACGATCCGCGCACGGCCACTCCCGCCCAGATCGACAAGGCGGCGTGGGATACCGTGCCGCAGGTGATGCCCATGTTCCTGTCGTTCCGGATCATGGTGGGCCTCGGCTTCTACTTCATCCTCGCCATGACGGTGTTCTTCGCCCTCTCGGTGATGCGCAAGCTGGATGCCTATCCCTGGCTGCTGAAGGTGGCGGTCCTGTCCATTCCGCTGCCGTGGATCGCGGCGGAGGTCGGCTGGTTCGTCGCGGAATTCGGCCGTCAGCCCTGGATCATCGAGGGCGTGCTGCCCACCGCCGCGGGTGTCTCAAGCCTCGGCGCGATGACGGTTCTGCTCACCATTGTCGGCTTCGCGCTGATCTACACGGTGCTGATCGTGATCGAGATGAGCCTGATGGTGAAGGCGATCCGCAAGGGACCGGAACCCGACCATCAATCTGAAACCGGGCTCGTCAGCGCCCGCCTCGCCCCTGCGGAGTGACCGTCATGATCCTGAGCGATCTCATTACCTATGACGTGCTGCGGCTGATCTGGTGGGTGCTGCTGGGCGTGCTGCTCATCGCCTTCGCCATCGCCGACGGCTTCGATCTCGGTGTCGCCACGCTGCTGCCCTTCGTGGGCAGGAGCGACGTGGAGCGCCGCGTGGTCATCAACACCATCGGCCCGGTCTGGGAAGGCAACCAGGTGTGGCTGATCCTGGGGGGCGGGGCCATCTTCGCCGCCTGGCCGGCGCTGTATGCGGTATCCTTCTCCGGCTTCTACCTCGCCATGTTCGCGATCCTCGCCGCGCTCATCCTGCGCCCGGTGGGCTTCAAGTATCGCAGCAAGCGGGAAAGCCCCGCCTGGCGCAGCGGCTGGGACTGGGCGCTGTTCATCGGCGGCTTCGTGCCCTCGCTGATCTTCGGCGTGGCGGTGGGCAACGTGCTCCAGGGCGTGCCGTTCCGGCTCGATATGGACCTGCGCATCTTCTATGACGGCAGCTTCTTCGGCCTGCTGAACCCCTATGCCCTGCTGTGCGGCCTGCTCTCGGTCGCCATGCTCACCACCCATGGCGCCACCTGGCTCATGGTGAAGGCGTCGGGGCCGGTGGCGGAACGGGCGCGGGCCTATGGCTCGCTCACCGCGCTGGCCACCGTTGTGCTGTTCATCCTCGGCGGCGTGGGACTGATGGTGTTCGTGCCCGGCTATCGCTTCACCAGCACGCCGGACATGCTCGGCCCGTCCAATCCGCTGCTCAAGACGGTGGTGCTGGAACGGGGCGTGTGGTTCGCCAACTATGCCGCCCATCCCTGGACGCTGGTCGCCCCGGCGCTCGGCGTGGTCGGGCCGCTTCTCACCTTCCTCGCCTTGCGGGCGCGGCTGGAGGGCGTGTCCTTCCTCGTCTCGGCGCTGGGCATCTTCGGGATCATCGCCACGGTCGGCGTCTCCATGTTCCCGTTCATCCTGCCCTCGTCGGTGGACCCGCGCTCCAGCCTGACGGTGTGGGATTCCTCGTCCAGCCACGTCACCCTGTTCATCATGCTGGTGGTGGCGCTGATCTTCCTGCCCATCATCTTCGCCTACACCGCCTGGGTGTACCGGGTGCTGTGGGGCAAGGTGGATACCGCCATGGTCACCGACAAGAACGGCCACGCTTACTGAGGAGAGACTCACATGTGGTACTTCGCCTGGCTCCTCGGCCTGCCTTTGGCCGCCGCCTTCGCCGTGCTCAACGCCATGTGGTTCGAGCTGATGGAGGATGACGCCGCCCGCCGGAAGCACTGAGACCGGACCGGCCGTTTGTCATGCGCCGCGCGGGGGCACCCGCGCGGCGCATCGTTTTTTGTTGTCGAAGATGACGCGCCGGAACCGCGCGGAAGCGCTCATCAACGTGGATGAAGGCCGGTCTCAGTCCGTCCCGGTCGCCGCCGGCACCGGCTCGGTCGCCGCCGCATTGGGGTCGCCCGGCTCGGTCTCCCAGGCAAGGCCGGGAATGGCGACGATCCGCCGGCCGCGTCCGTCGAGGCGGCAGACCACGACCTGCCGTTCCTCCATATAGGCGATGAGGCGTCGCGCCCGCCCCGGCGAGCGGCTGCCATAGGCCCGCGCCACTTCCGCGTCAGACGGGCAGGGGCGCCGGTCGAAGGCGGCGCGCGCCAGTGCCAGGAACACGCCCTGCATGTCGTCCGGCAGCCCTCCCGCCATGGTCAGCACCTCGGCCCAGGGGGAATCCTCCGCTTCCGCCTCGGCAAGGTCGATCCCCGCATGGGCGACCGCCAGCCGGCGCCGGAAGGCGGAGAGGCTCAGCGGCTCGCCGCCCACCCGCCGGATGCGGCAGCGGACGAGAAAATCCTGATAGAGGACCGGAATGGTCCGGAAGGCGGCATCGCTCTCGGCGAGGATTTCCCGCAGCGCGAGGTCGATGGCCGCCTGCCGCTGTTCCGGCGAGAGGGTGGGGACCGTCTCCACCGGCGCCGGCTGCGCGCGGGGGCCGCTGCGCGCCAGTTGCGCCAGCACGTCCGCCGTGGAGGGCACGGGCGCGGACACCGCGCGGCGGGGGATGAGGCTGCGCGCCTCGTCCGGGCCGGGAGTGAAGATGAGGTCGTGCGCCCCCTCGCCGCTGGAGGCCTCGGGCAGGGGCAGCAGCTTGGGGCTGGTGGAGCGGGCGGAGGTCTCCACCGCCCCGATGCGCACCGGCAGCGGCCGGCGGGCGAGCGCCGGGCCGAGGGCGACGAAATTGCCGCTCTCCAGATCGCGGAACATCTCCGCCTGTCGCCGGTCCATGCCCAGCAGGTCGGCGGCGCGGGCCATGTCGATGTCGAGGAAGGTGCGGCCCATGAGGAAGTTGGAGGCTTCCGCCGCGACGTTCTTGGCGAGCTTGGCCAGCCGCTGGGTGGCGATGACCCCCGCCAGCCCGCGCTTGCGGCCCCGGCACATCAGATTGGTCATGGCGCCGAGCGAGACCTTGCGGGCCTCGTCCGACACCTCGCCGGCGGCGGAGGGGGCGAAGAGCTGCGCCTCGTCCACCACCACGAGGACGGGATACCAGACATCGCGATCGGCATCGAACAGCCCGCCGAGGAACGCGGCGGCGGCGCGCATCTGCTGCTCGCTGTCAAGGCCTTCCAGGTTCAGCACCACCGAGACGCGATGCTGGCGCACGCGGGCGGCGATGTTCTGGAGATCGGCCTCGCCGCGCTGGGCATCCACCACCACATGGCCGAAGCGGTCGGCCAGTGTGACGAAATCGCCTTCCGGGTCGATCACGGCCTGCTGCACCCACGGGGCGCTCTGCTCCAGCAGGCGCCGCAGCAGGTGGGATTTGCCGGAACCGGAATTGCCCTGCACCAGAAGGCGGGTGGCGAGCAGTTCCTCAAGGTCGAGCACGGCCGCGCCGCCCCCGGTGCGCGCGCCAAGCTCGATGGACACCTTGCTGGATGCCGTCATCGCGCGGAAGGCCGGAGGAAGAGGGGGGAGTGGATCATGGCGAGACTCATATCGATTCGCCCGGCGCGTTCAACCGCCGCCCGTGTCAGGGGAGATATGAATCGGGAAGGGGGGTGGTAGCAGCGGGCGGATTTGAACCGCCGACCTCCGGGTTATGAATCCGGCGCTCTCACCAACTGAGCTACGCTGCCACAGCGCGCGACGCGGCAACGCCGCGCGCGAGAGGACGGCATATAGAGGCGCACCGCGCCGGGTGTCAAGGAATCGCCGCGTGCTGCGCGCGGCTTTGCGGCGGATGGGGAAAACCACCCGCCGCCGGTGCCGCTCAGGCCTGCCGCTTGCGGATGCGGGCGAGCTTGAAGAAGCCGGCAGGGAATACCGGGGTAATGTCCAGCATCTCCATGTCCGGGTGGCCTGCCGCCCAGTTGGAGAGGCGGGAGGACTTGAAGGCGATGCTCCAGCCCACCTTCTTCATCAGCGGCGCCAGCGCCGCCTCGATCTGGGCGGTGGCGCCGTCATTGGCGCCGAGCTTGGAGGCGATGACGATCTCGCCGCCGGGCCGCAGCACCCGCCGCATCTCGTCCAGCGCGCCTTCCGGATCTGGCACGAGGGTGATGACGAAGGGCACCGTGATGGCGTCGAAACTCTGGTCCGGAAAGCCGAGCGCGCAGGCATCCATGGCCGCAAGGCCGCGCACATGCCGCAGATTCCGGCTGGTCTTCTTCTCCACCGCCTTCAGCAGCATGTCGAAGGACAGGTCGATGCCGGTGACGCGCGAGCCCGCCGGATAATAAGGCAGGACGAGGCCGGTGCCGACGCCCACCTCGAGAATGTCCGGCCCGCACCGGGAGGCTGCCGCCGCCGCCTTCTTCTGGGCGTCCGCCAGCAGCTTCACATAGACGGAATCATAGATCGGCGCCCATTTGGCATAGGCGCGCTTCTGGCCTTCCAGATCGTACTGGACACTCATGGTTTTCGAGCCCTCGCCCCGATCATCCTGCACCCGCGCGCAGCCGGGACGCGGCGTGCGGGCTGTGGAAAGCTGTGGAAGTCATGGTCAGGCCACCCGCGCGGCAAGGCCGGCGCTCACGGCCCCGGTGCGCAGGATGGTGCCGCCGCCCAGCAGGCGGGCGCCGCCGTCGGGGGCATCGTAGAACACGCACGCCTGTCCCGGCGCGACGCCTTCCTCGCCCTGGACGAGGCTGACCACCGGCTCGCCCGCCGCGTCGCGGGTGAGGCGCGCCGGGGTGGGCGCGCGGGTTGAGCGCACCTTCACATAGAGGTCCGTGCCGTCCGTGCAGGCCGTCATGAAGTCCGTCTCGCCCAGCCAGTTCACGTCGCCGATGCGGATGTCCCGCACCGCCAGCGCCTCGCGCGGGCCGACCTTCACCTCGCGGCGGGAGGCATCGATGGTGATGACATAGAGCGGCTCGGGCGTGGAGATGCCTAGACCCTTCCGCTGGCCGATGGTGTAGTGCATCACGCCCCGGTGCCGGCCCAGCAGGCGCCCGTCCAGATGCACGATGTCGCCGGCCTCGCCTGCCTCCGGCCGCAGCCGCTCCACGATGGAAGCGTAGTCGCCGCCCGGAACGAAGCAGATGTCCTGGCTGTCCGGCTTCTCCGCCACGGGCAGGCCCAGCTCTGCCGCCAGCGCGCGCACGTCCGCCTTGGCCATGTGGCCGAGGGGAAAGCGCAGCATGTCCAGCTGCGGCTGGGTGGTGGCGTAGAGGAAATAGCTCTGGTCCCGCGCGCTTTCCGCGGCGCGGAACAGCGCCCGCCGGCCGGAGGGCAGGAGCCGGCTCGACACATAATGCCCGGTGGCGAGCACTGCGGCCCCGAGATCGCCGGCGGTGGCGAGCAGGTCGCGGAACTTGACGGTGCGGTTGCAGTCCACGCACGGAATGGGCGTCACGCCCGAGGCGTAGCTGTCGGCGAAGCGCTCGATCACTTCCTCGCGGAACCGGCTTTCGTAATCCAGCACGTAATGGGGGATGCCCAGCGTCTCCGCGACGGTGCGGGCATCGTAGATGTCCTGTCCCGCGCAGCACGCGCCCTTGCGATGGGCGATCTCGCCCTGGTCGTAGAGCTGGAGGGTGACGCCCACCACGTCATAGCCGCCGCGCGCCAGCAGGCCCGCGACCACGGACGAATCCACGCCCCCGGACATGGCCACCACGACGCGCGTGGAGGCCGGGTCCGTGCCGGGAAGGCCGATGATCTCGTCGAGCGTCATGGCGGCGATGAAGGGTCCGGAACGTGGGGTTTCCGGCGCGGGCGCGGAAACGATGGCTCCCTTCATATAAGAAGCAGGGCCGCCGGTGCAATTGCGGCGCGACAGGGAACGTTCCTCCTGCGTCCACCGATTTGCACGATGCGGCGCCGGGACTGTTTCTGTTCCCGCTTGTGGCGGGCGCGCGGCGATGCGAGGGTGCCGCGACGAAAACCTCAATAGGGGACTGGAGCCATGGTGTCGGGTCGGACTGTCTGCCGCGCGGGAATCGCTGCGGCCTTGGCGATGTTGCTTTCCGCAGGCACGGCGCTGGCCGATCCGGTCAAGGTCGGCCTCGTCTCCACCCTGTCCGGCCCCTCCGCCGTGCTCGGCCAGCACATGCGCGACGGCTTCCTGCTGGCGGTCAAGGAAATGGGCGGCAAGCTCGGCGGTCAGGAGACCGAAGTGATCGTCGTCGATGACGAGCTGAAGCCCGACGTCGCCGTGCAGAAGGTCAAGGGCCTTCTCGACCGCGACAAGGTGGACTTCGTGGCGGGCGTGGTGTTCTCCAACGTCATGGGCGCGGTGGTGAAGCCGGTGACGGGCAACGAGACCTTCCTCGTCTCGGGCAATGCCGGACCCTCCACCATTGCGGGCGCGGGATGCAGCCCGTTCTTCTTCTCCGCCTCCTACCAGAACGACCAGAACCACGAAGTGCTCGGCCAGTATGCCCAGTCCAAGGGCTTCAAGAAGGTCGTGCTGATGGCGCCCAACTATCAGGCGGGCAAGGACGCGCTCGCCGGCTTCAAGCGCTATTACAAGGGCGAGGTGGTGGACGAGATGTACACCCAACTCGGCCAGCTCGATTTCTCGGCCGAACTCGCCAAGGTGGCTGCTGCCAAGCCCGACGCCTTCTTCACCTTCATGCCCGGTGGCATGGGCGTGAACCTCGTGAAGCAGTACCGGCAGGCCGGCCTTGCCGACACCATTCCCTTCCTCTCCGCCTTCACGGTGGACGAGACCACCCTGCCGGCCACCGGCGAGGCGGCGCTCGGCTTCTATTCCGGCGCGCCCTGGGCGCCCGACCTCGACGTGCCCGCCAACAAGGCGTTCGTCGCGGCGTTCGAGAAGGAATACGGCTACATCCCCGCGCTCTATGCGGCGCAGGGCTATGACGCGGCGCGGCTGATCGACAGCGCCATCAAGGCCACCGGCGGCAAGCTCTCCGACAAGGCGGCGGTGCGCGCGGCGCTGAAGAAGGCGGACTTCGCCTCGGTGCGCGGCAATTTCAAGTTCAACACCAACCAGTTCCCCATCCAGGACTTCTACCTCGTCAAGGTCGGCAAGCGCGCGGACGGCAAGGTGGAGACCATGGTGTCGGAGAAGGTGTTCTCCAATTATGGCGACGCCTACGCCGCCAAGTGCGAGATGAAGTGAGCCTCTGACGGCCGTCCCCCTTCCCGCTGGTGCGGGTCGGGGGACGGAGATGCCCTGACCCCCGACCCCGCCGGCCCATGTCCACCACTCTCCTCCTCGTCCAGATCCTGAACGGGCTGCAACTGGGAATCCTGCTGTTCCTCGTGGCGGGCGGGCTGACGCTCGTGTTCGGCGTGATGGACGTCATCAACCTCGCCCATGGCGTCCAGTACATGCTCGGGGCCTATCTGATGGTGACGGCCACTGCCGCCACCGGCAGCTTCTGGCTCGGCCTGCCGCTGGCGCTCGCCGCAGCGCTGGTTCTGGGATTGGTGCTGGAGCGGCTGGTGATCCGCCCGCTCTATGGCCGCGATCATCTGGAGCAGGTGCTCGCCACCTTCGGCATCATCCTGTTCGTGAACGAGGCGGTGAAGATGATCTGGGGGGCGGCCCCCCTCTCCATCCCCATGCCGGATGCCCTTTCCGGCTCCATCCGGCTCATGGACGGGCTGAATTATCCGGTCTATCGCCTCGCGCTCCTCGCGGCAGGGCTCGGGGTGGCGGCGGGGCTCTATGTGCTGGTCACCCGCACCCGCTCGGGCATGCTGCTGCGGGCCGGGGCGAGCAACGCGCCCATGGTGTCCGCGCTCGGGGTGGACATCACCGCACTGTTCGCGAAGGTGTTCGCATTCGGCGCCATGCTGGCGGCGTTCGCCGGGGCGATGGCGGGGCCGATCCTCTCGGTGGAGCCGGGCATGGGCGACGGCCTGCTCATCCTCGCCTTCGTGGTCATCGTCATCGGCGGCATCGGCTCCATCCGGGGCGCCTTCATCGCGGCGCTGCTGGTGGGGCTCATCGACACGCTCGGCCGCTCCTTCCTCACCGATCTCCTGAAGCTGGTGATGCCCGCCTCCGATGCCACACAGGCCGGGCCGGCGCTCGCCTCCATGACGGTCTATCTGCTGATGGCCGGCGTCCTGTTCTTCCGCCCGCGCGGCCTGTTTCCGGCGCCGGCATGAGGGCGGCGCTTCTTCTCTCCGCCCTCGTCGCGGCGCTGGCCCTCGCGCCTCTGGCCGCCGACACCTACATGCTGTCGCTGCTGGCGCGGGCGATGATCTTCGCCATCGCGGCCCTGAGCCTTGATTTCATCCTCGGCGGCGCCGGCCTCGTCTCGTTCGGCCATGCAGCCCTGATGGGGATCGGCGCCTATGGCGTCGGCATCCTGATGGAAGAGGGGACGCGGGATGCGCTGGTGGCGTTCCCCGTCGCCATGGCGGTGGCGGCGCTGTTCGCGCTCGCCACCGGCGCGATCTCGCTGAAGACCCGCGGCGTCTATTTCATCATGATCACGCTGGCCTTCGGGCAGATGGCCTTCTTCGTCACGCAGAGCCTGTCCGCCTATGGCGGCGATGACGGCCTGACGCTGGCCGCGCGCTCCACCATCGCCGGAAACCGCTGGCTGAAAAGTCCGCTGACCTTCCATTACGTCACGCTCGGCCTGATGGTGGCGAGCGCCCTGGTCTGCGCCATGATCCTCGCCTCGCCCTTCGGCCGCGTGCTGAAGGCGGCGAAGGACAATGAACGCCGGGTGCGGGCGCTGGGGCTCGACCCCTATCCCTACCGCCTCATCGCCTATGCCATCGCCGGGGCGCTGGCGGGGCTTTCGGGGGCGCTGCTCGCCAACCTCACCGAATTCGTCTCCCCCGCCTTCCTGTCCTGGCACCGCTCCGGCGAACTCATCGTCATGGTGGTGGCCGGCAGCATGGCCGCCTCTGCATTGGGGGCGGGCGGAACGGGGCGGCTCGGCGGCGCGGTGCTGGGCGCGCTGGGCGTGATCCTGGTGGAGGAGGGGCTCTCCCATCTCACCGAGCACTGGCGCATCATCTTCGGGCCGCTCCTCGTCCTGCTGGTGCTTGCGGGAGGCGTCCGCTCGCGGCGCGCCCGGCCATGAGCGCGCCGCTCCTCTCCGTCCGCGCGCTGCGCAAGTCCTATGGCGCGCTGGCTGTGACCTATGGCGTCGATCTCGATGTGCATCCGGGTGAAATCCACGCCCTCATCGGCCCGAACGGCGCCGGCAAGACGACCCTCATCTCCCTCATCTCCGGCGAGATCGCGCCCGATTCCGGGCAGATCCTGATCGAGGGGCGGGACGTGACCGGCTTGCCCGTCCATCGCCGCGCCCGTGCGGGGCTCGCCCGCTCGTTCCAGATCACCTCGGTCGTCGCGGCGTTTCCGGCGCTGGAAAATGTGGTGCTGGCGCTTCAGGCCGCCGCCGGCCCGTCCTTCCGCCTGGTTCCGGCGCCCGGCGCGGAGCGGGCGCGGCGGGAGGAGGCGCGCGCCCTGCTCGCCCGCGTCGGCCTCGGCGCGCGGGCGGAGGCGCCGGCCGCCGCCCTCAGCCATGGCGAGAAGCGGGCGCTGGAACTCGCCATGGCCCTTGCCGGCAAGCCGCGCCTGCTGCTGCTGGACGAGCCCATGGCGGGCACCGGCCCGGACGAAAGCCGCGCCATGGTGGATCTCATCGCATCGCTCAAGACCAGTTGCGGCATCCTGCTGGTGGAGCACGACATGGATGCGGTGTTCCGCCTTGCAGACCGGGTGAGCGTGCTGGTGGCCGGCAGCGTCATCGCGCGCGGCACGCCCGCCGAGGTGCGCGCGGACCCCGCCGTGCGCGCCGCCTATCTGGGGGACGAGGCATGAGCCTGCTGCTGGAGGTCTCCGGCCTCAGGGCCGGCTATGGCGGCACGCCGGCGCTGTTCGGCGTCGATCTCGCCGTTCCCGAGGGCGGCGTCCTCGCGCTGCTGGGGCGCAACGGCATGGGCAAGACCACCACCGTGCGGGCCATCATGGGCCTGATCCCGCCCGATGCCGGCGCCGTCCGGCTGGGGGGCGTCGAGCTTGCCGGCGTACCGCCGCACCGCATCGCCCGCGCCGGGCTGGGGCTGGTGCCCGAGGGGCGGCAGATCTTCCCGACGCTGACGGTGGAGGAAAATCTGGTGGCGACATCAGCCCCGCCGCGTCCCGGCCTGCCGGCCTGGGGGCTGGAGCGGGTCTATGGCCTGTTCCCGCGCCTTGCGGAGCGCCGCCGGCATTATGGCAACCGCCTCTCGGGCGGCGAGCAGCAGATGCTCGCCATCGGCCGTGCGCTGATGACGAATCCGCGCCTCGTGATCCTCGACGAGGCCACCGAGGGCCTCGCGCCGCTGGTGCGGGCGGACATCTGGACCGCCGTGCGCACGCTGCGGGCGGAGGGCCTGTCGCTGCTCGTCATCGACAAGCATGTGGACATCCTCGCGACCCTGGCGGATCGCATCGTGGTGCTGGAAAAGGGCCGCACCGTCTTCGCCGGCACGCCCGCCGACCTTGCCGCGCAGCCCGACGTGCGGGCGCGCTATCTGGCGGTCTGAGACCCGGAGACCCCATGCCCGTCCGACCGCTGGTGACGTATCCCGATCCCCGCCTCAAGGCGCCCGCTTTGCCGGTGACCGCCTTCGACGCGGCACTGCGGGATCTGGTCACGGACCTCACCGACACCATGCGCGCCGCGCCGGGTATCGGCATCACCGGCCCCCATATGGGCGTGCTGCAAAGGGTGGTGGTACTGGAACTGGAGCCGGGAGCGGTGGGTGTCTACATCAATCCCGTGCTCGCCTTCGCCGCCCCGGAGCGGTTCCGCCATGCGGAGGGGAGCGTCTCCATGCCGGGCGTGACCGAGGAGATCGAGCGCTCCGCCCGTGTGCGCATCACCTATCAGGACCTGGAGGGCCGTCCCTGCGAGGAGGAGGCGGAAGGGTTGCGCGCCGTCTGCCACCAGCATGAGATCGACCAGCTTGACGGCATCTTCTGGCTGCAGCGCCTGTCGCGGCTCAAGCGCGAGCGGGTCACCCGCAGGTTCGAGAAGCTTCAGCGGCCCGGCTGAGCGCCGGCCGATGCCAGATGGTGCAGCACGATGCCGCTGGTGGTCGCCACATTGAGGCTGTCGAAGCCGGCCGCCATGGGAATGCGCAGCGAGCGCGTGGTGGCCAGCACCTGCGGCGGCAGGCCCGGCCCTTCGGTGCCGAACAGCGCGGCGACGCGGGGCGCGCGGGCATAGGCGCCGAGCAGTCCGTCTCCGGCGGGGCTGAGCGAGACCGTCTCGAACCCTGCCGCCGCAAGGCATCCCACCATGGCGGTGCCGTCGGGCACGCGGGCGAAGGGCACGATGAGGCTCGCGCCCACCGACACCCGGATGGCCTTGCGATAGAGCGGATCGCAGCAGGCGGCATCCAGCAGGATGGCATCGGCGCCGAAGGCGGCGGCGTTGCGGAAGATGCCGCCCATATTGTCGTGGTTGGCCAGCCCCACCAGCCCCACCACCATCGCCTGCGCCGGCAGCCTTGCCAGCAGGGACGCGGCATCGGGCGGCGGGGGCGGGGCGACCAGGGCGAGGATGCCGCGATGGATGTGGAAGCCGACGATGGCGTCCATCACCCCCTGCGCCGCGACGAAGACCGGCGCGTCCAGCCTCTCCAGCAGGTCGGACAGCCGGCGGGCGGCGGCCTCAGAGACCAGCACGGCACGGATGCTGTGATCGGGCCGGCCGGCCACGAGGCGCAGCACCACTTCCCCTTCCGCCATGAACACGCCGTCGCGGCCGATCAGGTCGCGCTCGCGCACGCTGAGGAAGCCCGCGATGCGCGGGTCGGACGGATCTGTGACCGGCAGGATCATGCGGGGCGGCGGCGAACCGGCTTCATGGGGCCGGTGGAGGCCCGCACCACAAGGCGCGGCGTGGTGAGGATGCGCTCCACCGGGCGCTGGGGATCGGCAATGCGGGCGAGGGCGAGGCGTGCGGCGGCGGCGCCATATTCGGGAATCTGGGTGAAGACGGTGGTGAGCGCCGGATGCCACATGGAGGCCTCCGCGATATCGTCATAGCCGACGATGGAAAAGTCCGTGCCGGTCACGAGGCCGGCGGCCTGGATGCCCATGAGCGCCCCGAAGGCGCACAGATCATTGAAGCAGACCGCCGCCGTGGGCGGTTC
>NCCY01000228.1 GCA_002279855.1 Rhizobiales bacterium 12-68-15 | reverse complement strand
TGTCACAACATCTCAGTTGTGAGAGAGAACCGGAGACGCGAAGTCACCCGCCAGCTGTCGGCGGCGCCAGCGCGTCGTTGATGAGCGGTTTATACGGGCAGCCCCCGAACCTGTCAATCGGGAATTTTCACGAAACTGTCGCCAACCGTCAGGGCCTGTGAATTGCCGCCCGGAACCCGTTGAAAATATGAATACTTCTATCCTGTAGCCGACCAAGAGCGGGGAGGCTTCCGCGCCTGTCCGGCTCCGCCGCCCTCTCGCACTTTGCCCATGGCGTGTGCGGGGGTGAGGCAAAATGGCGGCCAGCCGCCTGAAAACTGCTCATTGGGGTTTGAAAGACAGCAGCGTTCTCGGGTCGAGAGAGCCAAAGACCCGGCACCTGGGGGCTTTGGGGACATATGGACCCGACCTGTGTGCAGGTGTTGCGCGGCATCGGGATCTGCCCTCGCTGCCCCGCGGCATCGCAGCCGGGTCTCTTTCTTGACCCTGCGTAAAACCCTGTGGCAAGTGCTGGCATGAATACCCGGCTGGCGTCGGCGTGCATCCATTGTCCGGCGGGCCGGCAGCAAGTTTCGGGGCACATCATGGGGGACGACGGCAAGCCACCCCTCGGCTGGATTGTGGTGAACACCCATCCACACCGCGAGCCCTTCGCGATCGAGAACCTCGCGCGTCAGAATTTCGAGACCTATTGCCCGCACATGCGCAAGACCCTGCGCTCGCGCGCGGGTCCCCGAGAGGTCCTGCGTCCCCTGTTCGCAAACTACGTGTTCGTGCGGGCGCCCCTCGACAAGAGCGCCTGGCGGCCGATCCTCTCCACCTATGGCGTACGCCAGCTGGTGCGGTTCGGGGAGCAGACCCCCTCGCTCGATTCCCGCTTCATCGACGCGCTAAGGGCGCGGGAGGTGGACGGGGCTGTGGTCAAGCCGGCCTCGCCCTATCAGGTCGGCGAGGACATCAGCATTTCCGGCGGACCGTTCGACGGGCTGGTGGCGCAGATCGTCCAGATCGAGTCCAACGACCGGCTGACCATCCTCATGGATCTTCTGGGCCAGTCGATCCGCGGGCGCATCCATGCGCATCAGGTCCGCAAGATCACCCCGTCCTGAACCCGCTGCTCAGGCGGGCAAGGCGAGCACGGGGCATGATGCCCGGCGGACCACCTGTTCCGTGGTGCTCCCGCGCAAGGCATCGAGAAACCCCTGTTGTCCCGCCGTCGGCATGATGATGAGCCCGGCCCCGCTGGCCGCCGCCTCGGTCAAAATGGCCTCGATCACCTCGCCGGCAATGCTGCGGATCGGAAGTGCATGTCCATCCGGCCCCTCCAGATGGGGCACATCCTCTCCCACCGTGACGAAATCGAGGGCGAGGGGAAGCCCGTCCGTGATGGCGTGAAGTTCCAGCAGCGCGCGGCCCGCCGGCGGGTTGGTGGCCACCGGCACAAGGGCGCGATCAAGGGCCACCGCTCCGTCCGCTTCGGCGACGAAGGGCGTCGCATGGGGGCCGAACAGCAGGGTCGGAATATGGGTGGCGTGGGCGACCTCGTGGGATACGGAGCCGGACAGCCACGCATTGAGACCGCTGCGGCCGTGCGTGGCCATCACCAGAAGGTCCGGCCGATGGCTCAGCAGGAAGGTCGAAAGGCCGTCCACGGCATCGGAATCCCGGATTTCCACTTTCCGGACAGTGACTCCCGCCTTGGTCGCGATGTCCTCGACGGTCGCCCCCGGCTCCAGCGCGCCCCAGCGGATCAGGACTTCGCGGACATGGGGGAACCTGGCGAAGGTGTCATCCTCGTCGGGGCGCCGGACATGGAGGAGGTCGAGGCGGCAGCGATAGAGCTGGGCGAGGCGGAGGGCGTGGAGGAACGCCATCTGGCCTTCGGGGGAAAAATCGGTCGGATGCGAGATGGCGCTGATCATGATCTATCCGTATCCGGCGCGGGACTAACCGGGTTGAAAGCGGGAATCTCCGGACGGTTCAGGACTTGACGATCCTGTCCGACCGGAAGCCCCGCCGGCCCATGGCGTTGCGCGTGTCGAGGACGAGGCCGGCATGGGCATCGAGGGCAGCATAGTCGATGTCGTCGTGGTCGGTGGAGATCATGACGGCATCATAGCCCGCCAGCGCTTCCGGCGTCAGGGCCACCGAGCGGCGGCCGGCGAGCGCGGAATGTTCACGCGTGACAGGCACTTCCGGCACGAAGGGGTCGTGATAGTCCACCCGTGTTCCGCGCCGTTCCAGCAGTTCGATCAGCGCAAAGGACGGGCTTTCCCGCACGTCCGAGACGTTCTTCTTGTAGGCGAGGCCGATGATCAGGATGCGGGCGGAGCCGAGGGATTTTGAGAGCCGGGCATCGAGTGCGCGTTCGAGATTGCCCACGACGTATCGCGGCATGGCCACGTTGATCTCACCTGCAAGCTCGATAAAGCGTGTGGGAAGCCCGTATTCTCGGGACTTCCACGTGAGATAGAACGGATCGATGGGAATGCAGTGTCCGCCGAGCCCGGGGCCCGGATAGAAGGGCATGAAGCCGAACGGCTTCGTGGAGGCCGCCTCGATGACCTCCCAGACATCGATGCCCATGGCGTCGTAGATCACCTTCAGTTCGTTCACGAGGGCGATGTTGACGGCACGGAACACGTTCTCGGTGATCTTGACCGCTTCGGCCGTGGCGGGGGAGGAGACCACCACCACGCGCTCCACCACCCCGGCATAATAGGCTTCCGCCACGGCGGAGGCCGCAGGCCCCTCCCCTGCCACCACCTTCGGGATGGTCACGGTGCGGAACGAGGCGTTGCCGGGGTCTTCGCGCTCGGGCGAGAAGGCGAGGAAGAAGTCCTGCCCGCTGCGCAGCCCGCCCGCCTCCAGGATCGGCTTGACCACGTCCTGCGTGGTGCCGGGATAGGTTGTGGATTCCAGGATGACCAGTTGCCCCGGCCGCAGGTGGCTGGCGATGACGCGGGTGGTGACCTCCACGAAGGTGAGGTCCGGCTCCCGCTGCTTGGAGAGCGGCGTCGGCACGCAGATGATGATGACGTCGCAGGCGGCAAGTTCGGCGAAGTCGGCGGTCGCGCGGAACCCGCCCGAGGCGGTGTGGCCGGCCAGTTCGTCCGAGGCGACGGCGCCGATATAGGAGTGACCGGCATTGAGGCTTGCCACCTTGTCCGGGTCGATATCGAAGCCGACGGTCGGGAAACCGCCCCGCGCACTCGCCATGGCGAGGGGAAGCCCCACATAGCCGAGCCCGATAATGCCGGCCACCGCCTCGCGCCGGGCAATGCGGTCCGCCAGCTTGCCGGCAATCTGTTCAGGATCTGTGTTCACGCCCGTTCCGCCCCGTCCTGTTTGTCCGGGGCCGCGACGCCGGGGCCACGCGCCCCGGTCCTTGCAACCCCACTGATCACCGAAAGCATGTTGGCCGCCAGCGCGGCCCGGTCATAGCCCTGCGCCGCCGTGACGCCGCTGCGTCCGAGGTGCGCCCGGAGGCCCTCATCCTGCGCCAGCGTCACCAGACGGTCCCGCAACGCCGCCGCGTCCTCGGGCGGGAAGGTGAGCCCGACGCCTTCCCGCGTCACGATCTCCGCCGATTCCCCCTCGACGCCATGGAGCACCGGAATGCCCATGGCCATGCATTCGAACAGCTTGGAGGGGATGACGGTCTTGAACAGGTCGGTGCGGCGCAGATGGATGATGGAGGCATCGAGAAGCGACCAGTAGCGGACCACTTCCGCCTTCGGCACCGTGTCGATGAAGGTGACATTGTGCAGGTCCAGCTCCCGCGCCCGCTCCACCAGCGCCGCCTTGGAGGCGCCGTTGCCGAGGAAGAGCAGGTGGATGTCGCTGCGCCCCTCATCCTGAAGCAGCCGGGCCGCATCCAGCAGGGTGGTCAGGGCGTGGGCGAGGCCGTGGGTGCCGATATAGCCGGCCACGAACTTGCCGGTCAGGCCAAGCTCTGCGGCCAGGGCAGCGTCCTTCTCGCGCGGGCGGAACAGCGCGAGGTCGGCGCCATTGGTCACCACATGGATCTTGTCGGCGGCAATGCCGCGCGCCACAAGGTTGCGCTTGAAGGCATGGGTGACGGAAACGACCGCGGCCGCCCGCCGATAGAGGAAGAGTTCCAGTTTCTCCAGCCAGTCCAGCAGGGAGGACTGCTTCATGGCCCCGACCGCCCGGATGGATTCCGGCCACAGGTCGCGCAGCTCGAACACATAGGGCACCCGCCGCAGGGCGCCGACCACATAGCCCGCGCAGGCGGTGAAGAACTGGGGCGAGGTCGCCACCACCACGTCGGGGCGCCGCACCCGGAAGCTGGCGGGGATCGCCGCGCACATGAAGCTCACATAATCGAGCGTGCGCTTGAGAAACCCCTCATTGGCCGTGATGTAGCTCCAGACGCGGATCACCTCGATGCCGTCCATGCGCTCGCGCGCAAACAGGGCATTGCGATAGCCCGCGAACACCTTGCCGCCGGGAAAATTGGGGGCGCAGGTGATGACGGTCACCTCATGCCCGGCCTTCACCCATTCGCGGCAATGCTCGAACGTGCGGCTCGCGGGGGCATTCACCTCCGGCGGGAAATTGTCGGTGAGGAAGAGAATGTGCATCAGCCGGCCGCCCCGTGCCGGTCCCAGCGCAATTCAACCATGCTCTCGCCCTCCATGAGGGACACGAGAAGGCGGGAAGCCGGCTGGACGCGGCCGAATTCGGGATGCCAGGTGGATGGCTCCACGCGGCCGGCCCCCTTCGCGATGCGGAAGGTCAGGAGTGGCACCCCGGCGAGGGTCGCCTCTCCCGAGGCCCCGTCCTGCGCGACCGAGAGCATCACGTCCGGATGAAAATGGAACGCGGCCGTAGCGGAGCGATGGGGTCCCTCGATCCTGTCGCGGATGGCGAGGCCGCCCGCCTCCCAGAGGAAGGTGCGCACATGCACCGGCCGTCCCGGCAGGCGCCTGTAGCCATCGTGCCCGCATGTGACGATCACGCTCCCCTGATCGCTTGCACCATCCGCCGGCTTCCGCGCCAGGGACAG
>NCCY01000227.1:5160-10794 GCA_002279855.1 Rhizobiales bacterium 12-68-15 | reverse complement strand
GGGCCAGGTCTACAACGCCGAAATGGTCGAGAAGTCGGTGGAGAACGTCACCATCGAAGTCTCCAAGCGCGGCTATGCCTTTGCCCAGGTCCGTCCCCGTGGCGACCGCGATTTCGCCGCCCGCAAGATCAACGTGGTGTTCGTGGTCGAGGAAGGCCCCCGCGTTTACATCGAGCGCATCGAGATCCGCGGCAACACCCGCACCCGTGACTGGGTCGTCCGCCGCGAGTTCGACCTCGGCGAAGGCGATGCCTATAACCGCGTGATGGTGGATCGCGCCGAGCGCCGCCTGCGCAACCTCGGCTACTTCAAGACCGTCAAGATCACCAACGAGCCCGGCTCCGCGCCCGACCGCATCATCCTGGTGGTGGATGTGGAAGACCAGCCGACGGGTGAGTTCTCGGTCTCCGGCGGCTATTCCACCTCGGATGGCTTCATCGGTGAAGTCTCGCTGGGCGAGAAGAACTTCCTCGGTCGTGGCCAGTATGTGCGGGTGTCCGGCTCCTTCGGCCAGAACGCCCAGGGCGCGGAGTTCTCCTTCACCGAGCCGTATTTCCTCGGCTACCGTCTGGCCGCCGGCTTCGACGTGTACTGGAAGGAAACCAGCTCCACCAACTACACCTCGTATGACAGCCAGACGCTGGGCACGGGTATCCGTCTTGGCCTGCCGATCACCGACGAGATCACGCTGGCCCTGCGCTACAACATCTATCAGCGCGAGCTGAGCCTGGATTGCGGCGACGGCTACTGGGTCTATTACACCTGCCCGGCCGGCTATGCGTCGTGGGCCATCGTCGAGGCGGTTGCACAGGGCGCCACCATCACCTCGGTGGCGGGCTACACGCTCAGCTTCAACGGCCTCGACAGCAACGTGAACCCGACTGCCGGCCTGTTTGCGGAACTGAAGCAGGACTTCGCCGGCCTCGGTGGCGACGTGAACTTCGTCCGCACCACCGGCGATATGCGCTACTACTACCCACTGATGAACGACTGGATCCTCATCCTGCGCGGCCAGGCCGGTTACGTGACCGCCTGGGGCGATCAGGACCTGCGGATCATGGACAACTTCTTCATGGGTCCCAACCTCGTCCGTGGCTTTGCCCCGAACGGCATCGGTCCGCGCGACATAGCCTCTATCGACCAGGACTCTCTGGGGGGCACGGCCTACTGGGGCACGTCGGCTGAAGTTCAGTTCCCCATCACCTTCCTTCCGAAGGATGTGGGCCTGAAGGGTGCGGTGTTCTTCGACGTCGGTTCGCTGTTCGACTATACCGGCCCGACCACCTTCACCAATGCCCCGACCTATACCTGCGCCAGCGGGTCCACCAATGCGACGGGTGCGGTCTGCGTGTTCGACGACAACGGTGTCCGCTCGTCGGTGGGCGCCAGCCTGATCTGGCAGTCGCCGTTCGGTCCGCTGCGCTTCGACTATGCCTGGGTTCTCTCTCAGGCCCAGTACGACAAGACCCAGGCGTTCCGCTTCTCTGGCGGCACCCGGTTCTGATCCACCTTCCTCTTACGCGGGCGCCGGCGTTCTGCGCGCGGCGCCCGCCGTCTGTTTGGGATCATGAGCGACCCTCGCTTCTTTCCGTTGCCCAAGGCCCTGTCTCTGGCCGAGGTGATCGCTCTCAGCGGTGCACGCCTCAAAGCTGCGCCGCCCGAGGGCACGCCGCCTGAGGGCGTCAGCGTGCACGGGGTCTCCACTCTCGCGGATGCCGGCCCCACGGACCTCGCCTTCTTCGACGCGCAGCGCTATCTGCCGGAATTCAAGGCCACCCGCGCCGCCGTCTGCATCACCACGGAAAAGCTCTCGCACGATGCCCCGGAAGGGGTCGTGGTGCTGATCTCGCCCCGTCCGGCCCACGCTTTCGTCGCGGTGTCGCGGGCGCTGTTCCCGTCCTCGCTTCGGCCCCAGCCGGTGTTCGAGCACCACGGCATCGCGCCCGGCGCCTTCATTCACCCCACCGCGCAGCTTGAAGACGGCGTCACCGTCGATCCCGGCGCCGTGGTCGGTCCCCATGTGGAGATCGGCGCCGGATCGGTGATCTGCGCCAATGCCGTTGTCGGCCCCCATGTCCGCATCGGCCGCGACAGCGTGGTCGGGGCGGGCGCCACCGTGCTTCATGCCCTCGTGGGCAATCGCGTCATCATTCATCCCGGCGTGCGCATCGGCCAGGACGGCTTCGGCTTCCAGCCGGGCCCCGGTGGTCACCTCAAGGTGCCGCAGATCGGCCGCGTGGTGTTGCAGGATGATGTGGAAATCGGTGCCGGCACCACCATCGACCGCGGCGCGTTGCGCGACACGGTGATCGGCGAGGGCACCAAGATCGATAATCTCGTGCAGATCGCCCATAATGTGGTGATCGGCCGCCATTGCATCATCGTGTCCCAGACCGGCATCTCCGGCAGCGCCACGCTGGGGGACTATGTGATGCTCGGCGGCCAGGTGGGCGTCATCGGGCACGTGACCATCGGGGATGCGGCGCAGATCGCCGCGACCAGCAATGTGAAGGACGACGTGCCGCCGGGAGTCCGGTGGGGTGGTTCGCCGGCCAAGCCCGTGAGGGACTGGTTCCGCGAAATCGCCACCCTGAAGCGCCTTGCAGAAGCGGGGGGACGTCGGGCCGGGGAGGGGGCTTCCGAATGAGCGATATTGTGACCGCGTCCACATCCGTCACCGTTCCCGAGGCCCTCGGATCGGCGGACATTCACGCCATCCTGGCGTGCCTGCCGCACCGCTATCCGTTCCTGCTGGTGGACCGCATCGTGAAGATCGAGGGCGACCAGAGCTGCGTCGGCATCAAGAACGTCACCATGAACGAACCGCATTTTCAGGGGCACTTTCCCGGCAATCCGGTGATGCCCGGCGTGCTGATCATCGAGGGCATGGCGCAGACCGCCGGTGTTATCTCCATCCTCGCCAATGGCGGGCTGCCGAAGGAAAAGGCGGCTCCGCTGGTCTATTTCATGACCATTGACGAGACCAAGTTCCGCCGCCCCGTGGTGCCGGGAGACGTGCTGGAATATCACATGACCAAGCACGCCCGCCGCCGCAACATGTGGTGGTTCAACGGCGAGGCGCGCGTCGGCGGCGAGCTCGTGGCCCAGGCGCGTCTCGGCGCCATGATTTCAGGACTTTGACGTGGCGCTGATCGATTCTCTGGCTCGTGTTTCGGACGGCGCGCGGATCGCCGACGACGTGTTCGTCGGCCCGTTCTGCACGGTGGGGCCGGATGTGGTGCTGGAAGCCGGCGTCAAGCTGCATTCCCATGTGAACGTGCAGGGCGCCACCACCATCGGTGCGCGCACAGAGGTCTATCCCTTCGCCTCGCTCGGCACGCCGCCGCAGTCGGTGCACTACAAGGGCGAGCGCACCGAACTGGTGATCGGTGCCGATTGCCTGATCCGCGAACACGCGACCGCCAATATCGGCACCGCCGGCGGCACCGGCGTGACCCGCATCGGCGAGCACTGCATGATGATGACCGGCTCCCATGTCGGCCATGACTGCACCGTCGGCAACCATGTGATCTTTGCCAACAATGCGGTGCTCGGCGGTCATGTGGAGGTGGGTGATCACGTCTTCCTCGGCGGGCAGTGCGCCGTGCACCAGTTCACGCGCATCGGCGCGCAGGCGATGATCAGCGGCCTCACCGGCGTGCGCGAGGATGTCATTCCCTACGGCTTCGCCCTCGGGCAGGCGGCGCGCCTCGTGGGCCTCAACACGATCGGCATGAAGCGGCGCGGCTTCTCCCGCACCGAACTGCATGCGGCCCGCGCGGCCTATCGCGACCTGTTCTTCGGCGAAGGTGTTTTCGAAGAGCGCGTGGCGAAGCTGCGGGTGAAGGCAGAGACGTCAGAGTTCGCCCGCATCATCATCGACTTCATCGATGCCGGGGTGAAGCGCCCCCTGTGCCAGCCTTCGCGTGCCGTGGCCGGCGAGGCCTGATCCCTTGGAACCGGCGTCCGCCCCGCGTCTGGAGGCCCCCGCCGTCCCCTCCCGCCAGCCGCTCTGCATCGTTGCGGGCGGCGGCGCCTTCCCGGCGGCTGTGGCGGAGGCGGCGCGCGCCCAGGGGCGCGACGTCATCATGGCCCTCATGACGGGCTTTGCCGACCCCGCTCTGGAACGTTACCCGCATTTCTGGTTCCGCCTCGGTTCGCTCGGCGTCGCGTCCGCACGCGCAAAGGCGTTCGGCGCGCGCGATATTGTCATGGTGGGCACCCTCACCCGTCCCCGCATGCGCGACCTCGGGCTGGACTGGGCGACCGTCCGCCTTCTCCCGCGCATCGCCCGGCTGTTTCGGGGCGGGGACAACCATCTTCTCTCCGGCGTGCTCGGCATCGTCGAGGAGCAGGGCTTTCGCCTCATCGGCGCTCACGAGGCAGCCCCGGCGCTGCTGCTGCCGGAAGGGCGCCTCGGCGCCGTGGTGCCAAGCGCGCAGGATGCGGCGGACATCGAGGCGGCTGAAGGAACGGATGCCATGCTGGCCCGCTATGGCAGCCTGCGCGCCAGCGGGCGTCTGCGCTTTTCGGCCGGGCGGGGCGTGCTGGTGAAGGCGCCAAAGCCCGGACAGGACCGGCGCGTGGACCTGCCCTCCCTTGGCCCGGGAACCATCACCCGCGCCGCCGAAGCCGGCCTTGGGGGCATCGCCTTCGAGGCAGGCGGGGCGATCGTGCCGGATGCGCAGGATCTGGTGCGCACGGCCGATGCGGCGGGGCTGTTCGTGCTCGGTGTCGTGCCGGGCGGGGACGGCGGACGGTGACCACGCTTCCTGCTGACCGACCGCTCCATGTCTTCGTGGTGGCGGGGGAGGAATCGGGCGACCAGCTCGGTGGCGCGCTTATGGAGGGGCTGCTGGCCCTCGCGCCCGCCGGTGTCCGCTTTTCCGGTGTCGGCGGGCGGCGCATGGCCGCGTCCGGTCTGCACAGCCTGTTTCCCATGGATGACCTGACGGCCATCGGCATCGGGCAGGTTCTCGGCAAGCTGCCGCTCATCCTGAGGCGAATGGCGCAGACGGTGGAGGCGGTGCTGCGGGAGCGTCCCGACATTCTCGTGCTCGTGGATGCGCCGGACTTCACCCACCGGGTGGCCGCGCGCGTGCGACGGCAGGCGCCGGACATTCCCATCGTCAAATATGTCTCGCCCACTGTGTGGGCGTGGCGGCCGGGCCGGGCGAAGGCCATGCGCCCCTCCATCGACCGCCTTCTGGCGCTGCTGCCGTTCGAGCCGGCGGTCCATGACAAGCTCGGCGGGCCGCCCACCACCTATGTGGGGCATCCCCTGCTGGAGCGGCTGTCCGAGTTGCGCCCTTCCGACGAAGAGCAGGTGCGGCGGGAGAGCGCTCCGCCCCGGCTGGTGGTTCTGCCCGGCAGCCGCCGATCCGAGATCGAGCGACTGGGAGAGGTGTTCGGCGCCGCGCTCGGGCGTGTCGCCGCCGGGCGGGAGGTGGAGATCATTCTCCCGACCCTGCCGCGCCGGCTGGAGCAGGTGTCGGCCATCGTCGCGCGCTGGCCGGTGAGGGTGCGCATCGTGACCGACGAGGCGGAGAAATATGCCGCCTTCCGCACCGCCCGCGTTGCGCTTGCCGCGTCGGGAACGGTGACGCTCGAACTGGCGCTGGCCGGCGTGCCCAC
>NCCY01000227.1:0-5033 GCA_002279855.1 Rhizobiales bacterium 12-68-15 | reverse complement strand
CTCGACCTGCTGCTGGAAAATGGGGACGCCCGCGACCGTCAGATCGCGGCATTCGCGCGGCTCGATGCCATCTTCGGCATTGAGGGCGAACCGCCAAGCCTGCGGGCGGCCCGCGCGGTGCTCGCCGAAGTCCGGCCCCGCATCTGACGCGGGTAGATGCCGCTGCCGGTCACTGGCGGGGCGGCGTGTCGTTCAGATCCGGCGGGGGAATGACGGGCGTGGTGCCGACCGGAGGCGCCGGATGGGTCATGCCGGGATCGACATTGCGCGTCGGCGGGATCACGCCGTCCGTCCGGTTCAACTGATCCGTGAGATTTTCGCCCGGCTGGGGCGGCGGCAGCGCGGGGCCGGGCGCATTCGGCGGTCGCGGATCGGTCCCGATCTGCGCCTGCACCGGCACGGTCGAGACGGCCAGAAGGGCGCAGAGGGAAAGGGCGCAGAAGGAAAGGGCGAGGGTGCGCATGCATGGCTCCTTGAAGCATTCGAGCCTCCCGCAAGCCAACGGCACCCCCGCCAAACAGTTCCCCTTTTCTCCGGCGCCCGGCGCGTGCCGGGCCACTACGGACGGGTAAAACCCGCTAATGCCCCATCAGCTTCAGCGCCGCCGCGCCGGGCGCCAGCATGGCGAAGGCCCACAGTGCGGCGCTGCCCACATTGGCCACCTGGAAATGCAGCTGCCGCATGGCCAGGATGCCGGCCACGAGCGGGATGACGGCGCGCAGGGGGCCGAAGAAGCGGCCGATGGCAACGCTCCAGAACCCGAAGCGGTGAAAGAAGGCCTCAGCCTTTTCCACGAGGTCCGGCCGACGCGAGAGGGGCCAGAAGCCGCGCGCCTGATCCTTGTAGCGCCAGCCGATCCAGTAGGAGAGGGCATCGCCGAGGGTGGCGCCGATGGTTGCCGAGAGCCAGATGGGCGCCAGCGACAGGTCGCTGGCCTCGATCAGCGCGCCGAAAGCCAGAAGCAGCGCGGTTGCGGGAATGAAGAACGACACGAGGGCCACGGATTCCCCGAAAGCGACCACGAAAACAATGGCCGGCGCCCAGGCCTGATTGGCCCGAATGAACTCGGTGGTCGTGGCCAGAAGAGACGTCAGATCGAACATGGAACCTCCGTGGCCCCATTTCGCGGTCCTTCCGCTTCAAGGCAAGGGGGGCAAGCTGCGGCGCGATGCCATTCAGGCCTAATCTGCCGCCGGCCACGATTTTGTGACCGATTGGAAGGGGGGCAGTACGGTTTGTCTTGAAAAATACACCGAACTGCGCCATATGAGCCTTCGCAGCAGTCAGTTTGCCACCTTGCAGTGGCCGGGTCTGCTCCTCGGGCCGCGTAGCGAAAGCGGTTGGGTGCCAAACGGCCCCTCCTTTTGCCCGATCCTATGACTTTTGCGACAGCCCAGGCCACGCGGGATGTCTCGTTCCCGCTGTCGAGCGGTGCGCGGTCGATCCGCTGCGCCGCCTGCGGCCCTATGAAAGACAGAGCTTGACCTCTTTTTCGGCTCTCGGCCTCGCCGAGCCCATCCTGCGTGCCCTTGACGAAGAGCGCCATGTGACGCCCACGCCCATCCAGGCGCAGGCCATTCCCCAGGTCCTCGCCGGCCGTGACCTCATCGGCATCGCCCAGACCGGCACCGGCAAGACCGCAGCGTTCGCGCTGCCCATCCTCGACCTCCTCGCCCGTCATCCTTCGCGCCCCGAGCCGAAGACCGCGAAGGTGCTGATCCTCTCGCCGACGCGCGAACTCTCCGGCCAGATTCTTGAGAATTTCGAGAAGTTCGGCCGCCATCTGAACCTGTCGGTCGCCCTCGCCATCGGCGGCGTGCCCATGGGTCGCCAGATCCGCGCGCTGCATGCCGGCGTGGACGTGCTGGTGGCCACTCCCGGCCGCCTTCTCGACCTCGTTGACAACCGCGCCCTGCGGCTCGACCGCGTGAGCGTGTTCGTTCTCGACGAGGCGGACCAGATGCTGGACATGGGCTTCGTCCATGCCATCCGCGCGACCATCAAGCTGCTGCCGGCCAAGCGCCACAGCCTGTTCTTCTCCGCCACCATGCCGGGGGCCATCTCGGACCTCGCCAAGTCCATGCTGCGCGACCCCGTCACCGTCGCGGTGACCCCGGTCGCCAAGACCGCCGACAAGGTCGAGCAGCGCGTGATGCTGGTGGAAAAGCAGAACAAGCCGGCCCTTCTGGCCGAGCTGCTGACCTCGGAGCCCATCGACCGCGCCCTCGTCTTCGCCCGCACCAAGCACGGCGCGGACAAGGTGGTGCGCGTGCTCAACAAGGCGGGCCATGCCGCCGAGGCGATCCACGGCAACAAGTCCCAGAGCCAGCGCGACCGCGTTCTCGCGGCCTTCCGCGAAGGCACGGTGCGCACGCTGGTGGCCACCGATATCGCCGCGCGCGGCATCGACGTGACGGGCGTGAGCCACGTCTTCAATTTCGACCTGCCGAACGTGCCGGAATCCTATGTCCACCGCATCGGCCGCACCGCCCGTGCGGGACGCGACGGCATCGCCATCTCGTTCTGTGACGGCGAGGAGCGGGCCTACCTCAAGTCCATCGAGAAGCTGATCAAGATCCAGCTTCCGCTGGAGGACCGTCGGGCCAATTCCGGCGCGGCCGCAGCCCCGCTGCCGGCGGAAGCCGTGGCCGAGGGCCGCGACCGCCGCCCGGTGCGCAGCGAAGGCCCGCGCAAGAGCCATGGTGGCGGCGACCGCCGTCCCCGGTCGGAAGGCCAGGAGGGGCGCGGACCGCAGGGACGTGCTAATGGCTCGCGTGGCGAGGTGCGTGCGTCCGCTCCCGGCGGGCGTGGCGGGGATGTCCGCAAGGCGGAAGGTCGCAGCCACGAGCCCCGCACCGACGGGCGCCGCGACGACGCCCGCAAGGGGACCGCAGGCGGTGGCCGCCCGGCTGCAAAGCCGGCGGCGTCCGGTGGCGGCTCCGGGATCTCGGCCGTTGGTTTCATGCGGAGCGCACCGGCGCGCGGAGCAGGCGCTCCCGAAGCCGGCCCGCGCCGTCCGCGCTGAATTTGGGTAGCTGGAGACGATTATATGGCGAAGGAAGAACTGCTGGAGTTCGAGGGTACGGTGACCGAAGTCCTGCCGGACGGGAATTTCCGTGTTCGGCTCGACAATGATCATCAGATCCTGGCCTACGCGGCCGGAAAGATGAAGAAGAACCGCATCCGCACCATCGAGGGTGACCGGGTCGTGGTGGAGATGTCTCCCTACGATCTCGATCGCGGCCGCATCAATTTCCGCCACAAGGCGGAAGGCTCGATGCCCCCGCCCGGCGCCCGTCGCCAGCAGAATTTCCGTCGCCGCTGAGCCTTCGGGCTCCTGACGCTGCCCTGTGCCATCAAAGGCCGACCCGCACCCGCGGGCCGGCCTTTCTTGCGTCGCGACGGGCACGCCGGCCTGGGCAGGCCGCTGGCGCGTCCGTTTGGGTCAGCCGATGGGCATGAAATCGAGGATGATTTCCAGCACCACATCGCGGGTCTCCACCACCACGCGCCGGCGCAGCACATAAAGATCCTGCGTGGCGGATTCGGACAGAGCGACCCGGTCACCGCTCGCGAGCGCCGTATGGATGCGCGGCGCGTGCTCCATGAGCACCGCAAGACGCGGCCCGAGGCCGTTGCGCAGCACATGGTTCTGCCCGGCGGCGGTGAGGGTGATCCGGACCTTCGGGCCGGGCGATAGGGAAGCTGGCATCATGTTGGCACTCATTGGGCGACAGGCCCCTCAGATGGGGCCGCGTGGACTGTTCCGGGGCACGCGGGTGCGCCGGCGTTGAATGGCCTTGCCGTGACGTCTCCTTGCTTCGAGGTCTCCGTGGTCGGTCTGGAACGTTTCCAACCTTAACCCGCATTGCCGGCGGCATGGCTGGCAAAAATCGCCCCTGACCGCAGGTCTGCACGGCCCGCCGCCTGCAACCATGGGATAAGCGGCCTCCTGCTCTTTGCCTGCACGCGCGGGGCGGCTAACGTCCGGGCTAACGAAGGCACAGAATAATGGGGAGGGCGGATGGCCTCAGGTGTCGAGCAGCCCGGTGAACAGGGCGTCCTGCCGCCGGCGGTGGACCTGAAAGGGGTGCGCATCGCCTTCGAGAGCGTGGGAGGCGAGCGCTTTGTGGCGGTGGAGGGGGCCGATCTGCGAGTCGCGGACGGTGAATTCGTCGCCATTGTCGGCCCCACCGGCTGCGGAAAGTCCACGCTGCTGAACGCCACGGCAGGGCTTCTGGCGCCGGCCGCTGGCACCGTGACCGTGTTCGGCGAGCCGCTGGCGGGCCTTAACCGCAGGGCGGGCTACCTGTTTCAGGCAGAAGCGCTGTTTCCCTGGAAGACGGCGCTGGAGAACGTCGCCATCGGGCTCGATGTGGCCGGCGTGCGCCACGGGGAGGCCCGGGAGCGCGCCAGCCAGTGGCTGACCCGCGTCGGGCTCGGGGCCTTCGCTGCGCGCTATCCGCACCAGCTCTCCGGCGGGCAGCGCAAGCGTGTCGGCCTCGCGCAGGTGCTGATCCGCGATCCCAAGATCCTCCTCATGGATGAGCCGTTCGGGCCGCTGGACGCCCAGACCCGCCAGATCATGGGCAACATGCTGCTCTCGCTCTGGACCTCCGAGCGCAAGGCGGTGATGTTCGTGACCCACGATCTTGAGGAAGCCATCGCGCTGGCGGACCGCGTGGTCATCATGGGGGCGGGGCCGGCTTCGCGCATCATCGGCGAGTGGCGGGTGGACCTGCCGCGCCCGCGCGACATCTCCGAAGTCCGGATGGAGCCGGCCTTCCATGCCCTCCACAAGGAGATCTGGTCCGCTTTGCGCGACGAGGTGGTGAAGGGCTATCGGCAGGCGGAGGAAGCGGCATGAAGCGGCTTCGCCTCCTTATCCTGCAACTGCTCGTGGCCGTGGTCATCATCGGCATCTGGCATGTGGGCTCCACCGTGAAGATCCCGGCGGGGATCATCTCGCAGAAGGCCTTCTTCCCGCTCGATCCGTTCTTCTTCTCCACGCCGCTCGCCGTGTTCGAGCGCAC
>NCCY01000226.1:5182-5849 GCA_002279855.1 Rhizobiales bacterium 12-68-15 | reverse complement strand
GCGCCGCGCGCGCCTTCGGCCCCTGCCAACTGGACCGGCCTTTATGTCGGCGGCACGCTCGGGGCGGGCAAGGCGCACACCACCTATGACAGCCCCTATGCCGCCGCGCCCACGGGCAATGCGGTGGATCTCGGCGGCATGCTGGCCGGCGGCCAGATCGGCGCCGATTACCAGTGGGGTGCGATCGTGGTGGGCGCCGAAGTGACGGCCGCATGGGCGGACATCACCGGCACCGACACCTGCTTTGCGACCGCACCGTTGGGCGATCTCTCCGGCTCCAATTGCGGCACGACCGTCAACGGCATCGGGACGGTCACCGGGCGGCTCGGCTATGCGTTCGACCGCGCGCTGATCTATGCCCGCGGCGGCTTCGCCTGGGCGCGGCAGACCGACAGCGTCAATCTCGTGCCCTTCACCGGCGCCGTGGCGTCCAACGATTCCACCAACACCGGATGGACGCTGGGGCTCGGCATCGAATATGCGCTGCTGCCCAACCTGTCGGTGGGGCTGGAATACAAGCATTACGGGTTCGGCGGGTCGTCGGCCTTCACCACCACGGATCCGGCTCCGCTCGCGGGGGTGAATTTTGCGCCCTCCAGCAACCGGATCGATGCGGTGGCGATGACGCTCAACTGGCGCTTCGATCCCATGGCGCTGCGCCCCTGAT
>NCCY01000226.1:0-5034 GCA_002279855.1 Rhizobiales bacterium 12-68-15 | reverse complement strand
AGCCGGCTGAGCGCCTTGCCGTCATCGAACAGGGCGCCTTGCGCGGCGGCGGCATCGGACTGGGCGAGAAGCGCCGCAAAGGGCTCCGGAAGCCCGGCGCCGACCAGCGCCTGGCGATAGGCGTCTTCCGGAAGGTTCTGGTAGCCAATTGCCTTGGCGCTCTGGCGGGACAGCTCGGCGGCAAACTCCGACAGCGTGTAGCTGTCGTCTCCGGCCAGCTCATGGACCTTTCCGGCCTGCGGTTCCTGAGACAGCAGCACGGCGGCCGCTGCCGCCGCATAATCCGCGCGCGCGGCGGAGGAGATGCGCCCCGTTTCTGCGCTGCCGATCAGCACGCCGTGCTGGAGGGCGGCGGGGATGGAGGCCGCATAATTCTCCGTGTACCAGCCATTGCGGAGCAGGACATGGGGAATGCCGCTGGCGGCAAGCAGCGTTTCCGTTTCAACATGCTCCGCAGCAAGCGCGAGGGGCGAGGTGTCCGCCCGCAGCAGGCTCGTATAGGCGATGAGATCCACCTGCGCGGCCTTGGCGGCGGTGATGGCGGCGGTGTGCTGGGGCACCCGTCGGCCGACCTCGCTGCCCGAAATCAGCAGCAGCTTGCGGGCGCCGGCGAACGCGGTGGCGAGCGTTTCCGGCCGGTCATAATCCGCAGTGCGGACGACGACGCCGAGGGCCGCAAGGTCGGCCGCCTTCTCCGGGCTGCGCACCGCCGCGATGATTTCGCCCGGCGCGACGCGTCGGAGGAGGGCGGCGATGACGAGCCGGCCCAGCTGCCCGGTGGCGCCTGTAACTGCGTACATGGTCCTGATCCTTTTCCTGAAGCCCCCGCTTGAGGATCGGGACCGTAGCTGTTTGACTTACTTTTCGTAAGTACGTACATGAATGTTAGTTTTGACGTTTGGGAGCCGCCGGATGCCCCATCAGCCGATGCAGGAACAAGCGGCCGCAGCGGAGACACGCGCTCTGGACACGCTGCGGGGCAGGTTTGTGCGCGGGGAAGTGTTCGCGGAGGATTGTCCGTCCCGCGAGATCCTGCGCCATGTCACCAGCCGGTGGGGTGGTCTCACCCTGATGGCGCTCTCTGAGGGCACGCTTCGCTTCAGCGAGTTGCGCGCGAAGATCCGGGGCGTCAGTGAACGGATGCTGTCCCAGACCCTCGACACGCTGGAAGCGGACGGGCTGGTGTCGCGCCGGTCCTATCCGGTGGTGCCGCCGCGCGTGGAATACACCCTGACGCCGCTCGGGGCGGAACTGGCCCCCCGGCTCATCGCGCTAGCGGACTGGATCGAGACGAACATCTGGCGTGTCATGGATGCGCGGAACCCGCAGGCGACAGAGCCCCGCTGAAGGGTCCGTCTGCTACGATCCGGCGTGCTGCACCACCGTCCCTACGGAGACGGCGATGGCATTTCAACGGGATCTGTCTTTGCCGGGTCAGGACACTTCCGATCCAAAATCCGGCCCGCCGCCTCCACTTGAATGCGTCAGCCGGGGAACGCGAATTTCGCGGATGCCCGGTGCGCGCCAGACCGCCTTGCCATCTCCGGTGCGAGAAGGCTGGCGGCACGGGGAAGCGCCTGCCGAAACAGAAGTGGGCTGATCAGCCTGTTTGACACCGGGCATTTTTGGTTTCCAGTCCTTCCAAAGTTCAAGGCATCGTATCTGCATTGTGAAACAATTGCATTTTTTGATTTCGGCATAAAAAGATGCCGGACCCAAAAGAAATCAGTGCGAAACTGGCGGTATGGTGTTGTTGATATATTCCGAGATGAAATTGAATCTGTGTGAAAATGCGAATGCACGACCTGTCGGGCTATTTCCCTTGTCATTGGATAAGTGGGTTAAGGCCCGGATAATAGGGGAAGCCTTCAGGCCGCGAGAAGGGGAGTTGGCCGGGTGAACAGTCAGGTCCGCAGGCACCGCTTGGATGCGCTTTGCACGGCCGATCTCGCGATGGACGGCGTGGTGGTGACGGCGCCCGCTGACCTCGTGATGCGCACCTGCGCGCCGGACCAATGGCTGCCGCGCGCGGAAGCGGAGGCCATCCGCCGGCATTTGCGGCCTGACGACCGCGTCGCCCGGTTTGCGGCCTGGGGACTGGCGCGGACCCTGCTCGGGCTCATATGCGCGGCGGACCCTGCCGGCCTCGCCATCACGCGCGACGGGGCGGGACGCCCGCATCTCGCGGATCGGGCCGGGCCGGACTTCAATCTCAGCCATGCCGGGGGCTGGGTGGCTGTCGGACTGTCCCGGGCCGGGCGGATCGGGGTGGATGTGGAACAGGCCCGCCCTTGCGCGATCTGGGATGCCGTCGCTGCGGATTTCCTGCCGGGCGATGCCCTGGCACTGTGGTCAGGGCTGGGCGAGGCGGATCGCGCGGCCACGGCCCTGCGCCAGTGGTGCATGAGGGAAGCGGTGCTCAAGGCGACCGGGGAGGGGCTCGCGGGGGATCTGCGAACCCTCGACCTGCCGCTGACCGCACTGAATGCCCACATCGCGCGCGGCGGGCGGGATTATCGGGTCGGCGCCCTGGACCTTGCCGATGGCCATGGCCTCGGCTTTGCGACGGATGCCGCGTCGCCCCCTGATATCCTGCTCCTGTGTGAGGGCGACGGCGCGTTCCGGACCGCCTGACACGTCGGTCGGCTGCGACCGTCTAGGTCTTCCGGGCCGCCCTGCGCAGCGCCTGGGGCGGCTGGCCGAAGGCGCGGACGAAGGCGCGCCGCATGCGCTCCGGATCGCGAAAGCCCGTCGCCTCGGCGACGCGCTCGATCAGGTCGCCGGAGGACTGCACATGCTCGCGCGCCACTTCCAGCCGCAGCCGTTCGATGGCCTTGGAGGGCGTCGAGCCGGTTTCGGCGGTGAACACCCGCGCAAAGTGGCGGGGGCTGAGGCCGGCGCGATCGGCCAGCATCTCGACGGTGATCGGCTTGCCGAGATGTTCGCGGACCCAGGTGAGCAGCGGGCCGAACCGCCCGTTCGGAGTCTTCAGTTCCAGCAGCGAGGAGAACTGGGACTGCCCACCGCTGCGGCGGTGGTAGAGCACGAGCTGGCAGGCGATGTCCTTCGCAACCCCGTCGCCGTGATCCTCCGCCGCGATCGCGAGCGCGAGATCGATGCCGGCAGAGATGCCGGCGGAGGTCCAGACATGTCCGTCCCGCAGGAAGATGCGGTCGGGATCGAGCCGCACTTTTGGATAGCGCGAGACGAAATCCTGCGTGCGGCACCAGTGGGTGGTGGCCTTGCGGCCATCCAGCAGGCCCGCCGCCGCCAGCACATAGGCGCCCGAACAGACGCTGGCCACGCGCACGCCGCGACGGGCGAGGCGGCGGACGAAAGCGAGCGTCTTCCGGCATTCCGTCGCCGCATCCACCCCGAGCCCGCCGGCAACGACCAGCGTGGTGATGGCGTTCGCCGACGGCAACCGGGCGGCCAGAACCTCCACGCCGGAGGAACTGCGCACCGGCCCCGATTGAACGGCGATCATCTGGACAGGGGGCGCCGCGGGGGCGAAGCGCCGGGCCATCTCGAACACCGAGGCCGGTCCCGCCGCATCCAGCAACTGGAAGTCCGGAAAGATCAGGATCCCGATCATCGGTCATGTCCGTAAATGAGGGAACTAAGACATTTCGGCTAGGATGGCACCATGGCATGCTTGGTGGGTCAAGGTGGAAATCGAAGGTGGCAGAATGTCCAGGTCCCTGAAGTTCGGATTGATCGTCTTCCCGCGCATCACCCAGCTCGACATGACCGGGCCGCTCCAGGTGTTCTCCAGCCTGCCGGGCGCTGAGGTGCATCTGCTCTGGAAGAGCCTTGAGCCCGTCGCCAGCGATACGGTCCTCTCCATCACGCCCACCCTGACCTTTGCGGACTGCCCGCAACTGGACGTCATCTGCATGCCCGGCGGCTACGGCACCGACGCCCTGATGGCCGATGACGAGGTGCTGGATTTCCTGCGCCGCCAGGCGGCGGGCGCGAGCTTCATCACCTCCGTCTGCACCGGCTCGCTGGTGCTGGGGGCAGCGGGCCTGCTGAAGGGCTATCGGGCCGCCACGCACTGGAGCGCCAAGGAAGTCCTGCCGGTGTTCGGCGCGGACGTCTCCAGCGAACGGGTCTGCATCGACCGCAACCGCATCACCGGCGGCGGCATCACCGCCGGTATCGATCTCGGCCTGACGGTGGTCGCCGAACTGGCGGGCCGCGAGGCGGCCGAGACCATCCAGTTGCGGCTCGAATACAATCCGGCGCCCCCCTTCAATGCCGGCTCTCCCGACACGGCGCCGCCGGCCGTGCTCGCGGTCATGGAGGAGCGGATCAAGACGGCGCGGCAGACCCGCATGGCGCTGGCGCGAGAGGCCGCCGCGCGGATGGCCTGAGGACGCCTGCGCCTTGTACTGAGGCGCAAGCGGCGTCCCCGTCGCGAAATCGCGTTACGTGACGCCGCGGTCGAGCCCTTCGATCGCGGCGGCGTCCCCGTCCATGGCGCGCGCCAGCCGCTCGGCGGTGACGGGGGCGAGCGTGAAGCCCTGATGGCCGTGCCCGAAATGGAACCACAGGCCCGCATGTCGCCGCGCCCGGCAGACAAGCGGCAGCATGCCCGGCAGGCACGGGCGGGTTCCGGACCACGCGGCCGCTTCCACCGGCACCCCGAGATCCAGCAGCGCGCGTGCCACCGCCTCTCCCCTCATCAACTGGCGGGGAACGGCGACCGGCGGCGCATCCGACAGGTGGGCCGCCGTCGCGATCCGCAGGCCCGCCTGCATGGGGGAGAGGACCACGGAGTGGTCCGCCAGCAGCATCGGGCGCCTGAGGCCGTGGTCGCCCGCAAGATGCCGGTGATAGCCCCGCTTGCGCACCATCGGCACATGGTAGCCGAACCGCTTCACGAGATCGGGCGACCAGGGGCCGAGAGCGACCACCACATGCTCCGCCTCCTGCCCCGCCACCCGCCAGCCGGTGCCGGAGGGCGCGAGCGACCGGGCATCGCCGGTTTCGATGCGGCCTCCCGCTTTTTCGAACAGCCGGGCATAGGCG
>NCCY01000225.1:5068-5854 GCA_002279855.1 Rhizobiales bacterium 12-68-15 | reverse complement strand
CTTCGGCGGCATGGCGGGTTCCGCCTCGGCCTTCGGCGCGCTCACGGGAGCGGCGACAGGCGCGTCAGCCTTGGCGCTCGCCTTGGCCTTTCCGCGCGCCACATTCCGCGCCGCGACAGCCACGGGCTTGGCCGCTTCAGCCGCAGGCGGGGCGGCCTTCGACGGCTCGGAAGAGGAGGCCTTTGCCGGGGCTTTGGCAGGGGCGGCGTTCGCCGCAGTCTTGCTGGCGGGCTTCGCAGCCGCCGTCGCGACCTTGGCAACCTTGACGGGCTCGGGAGCGGGAGCGGCAGCAGGCACGGGCGCAGCTTCCACAACGGGGGCAGACTTCGCCTTGGCCTTCGCCTTCGCAGGTGCGGACTTCGTGGCCTTCACGGCCGCAGGCGCGGCTTCGATCGCCTTCGGAGCCTCCGGAATTGGCTCCACAGATACGGGGGCAGCAGCCGCCTTCGGCTGCTTGGAGGCGGACTTGGTGGCGGCAGCCTTCACCGGAGCCGGCGCCTTCGGGGCGATGGCCTTGGCAGGCGAAACCTTGGCGGGCGTCGGCTTCGGAGACTCAGCCTTCGGAGATTCAGCCTTGGACGGGGAGGCCTTCGCGGTGACGGCCTTTGCGGTGACGGCCTTGGAGGGAACTTTGGGCGCCACCTGCGTCAGGGCCGAGGCCGCGAGGGCGCGAATCTCGTCGTGAGTCACGCTCGCGGGGTTCCGCAGGGCTTTCGCGGCGATCTTGCTCACCTCCGCGCCCGTCACTTCGCTCTTCGCCATCAAAGCCTCCGAAGCCAGAATCGA
>NCCY01000225.1:0-5047 GCA_002279855.1 Rhizobiales bacterium 12-68-15 | reverse complement strand
CCGAGACGATTCGGGCGTGGCGGCCCGAGCGGAGCGGAGGCCATCTCATGACGGAGCGTTTTGCCGGAGGCGCCATTTCGGTGCTGTTCGCGTGCCGGGACAATGCCGGCCTGAGCCTTCTGGCGGAAGCGCTGGCGCACCGCCGGGCACCGCGCCTGCGGGCATTCAGCGCGGGCATCGCCCCCGGCCCGGTGGATCTCACCGCCGTGGAATGCCTGCATGCGGCGCGCATCCCGGCGGATGGCCTCTCCTCCAAGCCGCTGGAAGTGTTCGCCCTGCCGGGCGCCCCGCGCATCGATCTTCTGGTGTCGCTGGTCGAGGATGTGGAAGGCGAAGTCGAGCGTCTCGCCCGCCGCATCCGGTGTGGTCACCGCCGCTGGCGGCTGACCGACACGGCGGCGGAGCCCGATCCCCATGCCCGCCGGCTCGCGTATCGCCGGCTCCTGCCGGATCTTGCCCCCGCCATCGGCGGGCTTCTGACCGAACCCGCGTTCGCGGCCTGACACCGCCGGCTCCGGTCTGTGCCGGAGGCCGCGCGGGTCTCGCCGGTGGCCACGTGGGGCCTCGCCAAGGGGGCCTGGCCAAGTGGCGATGAGACATCTTCATCGCCCTGGCCCCATGCGCCCGTGGTCAGGCCCTTGCCGGCTCCGTCAGAGCGGAACCTTGCCCCCCAGTTCATCCTCCACGTGAATGCGGATGATCTCGTCGAAGCTGGACTCCGCCTTGAAGCCGAGGCTTTCCGCCCGTGCGGCGTCGAAGCGGCGGGGCCAGCCGGCGACGATGGTCTGAACCACGGGGTCGGGCTCACGGCGGATCAGGGCGACGGCCTTGTCGCCCGCAACCCGGCGCAGCGCCTCGATCTGCTCGCCCACCGTCACCGCCAGCCCCGGCATGGAGAGGCTGCGGCGCGCGCCGAGCGGGGCGGTGTCCATGGTCGCCGCATGCAGCAGGAAGCCGACCGCCGAACGGGGCGAGGCATGCCAGTGCATCACATCTTCCGACACCGGCAGGATCGCCTCCTGCCCGTTCAGGGGTTCGCGGATGATGCCGGAGAAGAAGCCGGACGCGGCCTTGTTGGGCTTGCCCGGCCGCACGCAGATGGTGGGCAGGCGGATGCCGACCCCGTCGAGCAGTCCCCGCCGCGAATAGTCGGCCAGCAGCAGTTCGCCGATCGCCTTCTGCGTGCCGTAGGAGGTGAGCGGCGTGAGGAAGAACTCGTCGCCGATCGCCTCCGGGAACGGCGCGCCGAACACCGCCACGGAAGAGGTGAAGACGAAGCGCGGCACATACCCCTCGATCACCCGCACCGCATCCAGCAGGTAACGCGTGCCGTCGAGATTGATGCGGTAGCCCTTGTCGAAATCCGCCTCCGCCTCGCCGGAGACGATGGCGGCAAGGTGGAAGATGACATCGGGCCGGTCCGCTACCAGAGCGGCGGCTTCGCCCGGCACCGAAATATCGGAGACCCGCGCCTCGATGGGGAACGGAGCCTCGATACGGGCGGGGGCCACCACATCGTGCGCGGTAAGAGCGGTGATGGCCTGTCCGCCGAGGCGACCGTCGCGGGCGAGGCGTTCGATGAGCTTGCGGCCGACCATTCCGGCGCCGCCGATGACAAGAATGCGCATGGATCGTGTCTCCTGCGGCGCGCTCAGAGCGACCAGCCGCCGTCGATCAGGTGGATCTGTCCCGTGGTGAAGGCGCTCTCGTCGGAGGCGAGATAGAGCGCCAGATTGGCGATCTCCTCCGCCGTGCCGAGGCGGCCCATGGGCTGGCGGCCCACGAAATCGGCACGCACCTCGTCGAGGCTGCGCCCGGTCTGCGCGGACACCGCCGCGATGCGCTCGTCCAGCGAGGGCGACTGCACCGTGCCCGGGCAGATGGCATTGGCGCGAATGCCGCGCGTGATGAAATCCGCAGCCACGGACTTGGTGAGACCGATGATGGCCGCCTTGGTGGTGCCGTACACATAGCGGTTCGGCACGCCGCGCACCGAGGAGGCGGCGGAAGCGATGTTGATGATCGAGCCTCCGCCCGCCTCCAGCATCAGCGGCACGAACGCCTTCAGGGTGCGGTGCATGGACTTGACGTTGAGGTCGAAGGAAAAGTCCCAGTCCTTTTCAGAACATTCCAGCAGCGAGCCCTGGTGAACATAGCCGGCGCAATTGGCCAGCACCTGCACCGGGCCGATCTCCTGCGCCAGGGCGTTCACCGCCTCCGTGTTCAGGACATCGAGCACGCGCGCGGTCCCGCCGAAGCCGGCGAGCTTTCCAAGGTCAAGGTCGGTGGCGACCACCGTTCCGCCCTCGCGCACGAATGCGTCGGCGATGGCGCGGCCGATCCCCTGCCCTGCCGCCGTGACGAGGCAGGTCTTTCCTTCCAAACGTCCACCCATTGCGTTCATCCCTTCGGTCTTGATCTTGCTCTTTGGCCCTGTCGCCGCCTCGGGAGGCGCGGCGGGTTACTCACCCCAGCACGGCTTCGCCGTCCTGCGGGGTCAGATGTCGTCCCGGATCACGTCCAGCCGGCGCCGCTGCCGGCCGTCCTCGTCGAAATTGTCCGGCGAAAGCCAGGCCTCGAAAGCCGCCTTGGCGCGCGGCCATTCGGTATCCAGCAGCGAGAACCAGGTGGTGTCGCGGCTGCGGCCCTTGACGATCATGTGCTGGCGGAACTCGCCCTCGAAGGTGAAGCCGAACCGCATGGCCGCGCGCCGCGAGGGGGCGTTCAGCGCGTTGCACTTCCACTCATAGCGGCGATAGCCGAGATCCTCGAACACATGGCGGGCCATGAGATACATGGCTTCCGTCGCGGCGGCGGAGCGGGACAAGGCGGGCGTGAAGAGGATGTTCCCCACCTCGATCACCCGCTGGCCCGGCTCGATCCGCATGAAGCAGGCATGCCCAACAGCACGCCCGCTCGCAGCCTCTTCCAGCGTGAAGAGCAGCGGATCGTCCTTCACCGCGAGGCCGGCATAGGTCTCGCGGAAGGCGCCATAGTCCGGGAACGGACCCACCGAAAGATAGGTCCACAACCCGTCCAGCCCCGGCCCGTGGGAGGCGGCGAACAGGTCCGGTCCGTGGCGATCCAGATCGAACGGGACCACCCGGATGAACCGCCCCTTGAGCGTGACCCGCTCCGGTCGGCGCGCCGACGGCCCCTCCACAACCGGCCCCACCGGACCTCTCGCCTGCACGTCCATCATTCCGCCTAGTGGTTGTCGCGCGGCACGCCCATGGTCTGGGCGACGCGCTGGTACTTGATGGCAGGCTTCAGGACCATGCCCTCGTCGAACTGGTCCACCATGCCCCGCTGGATTTCCTGCCACGGCGTCTGGCTTTGCGGAATGGGGAATCCACCCTGGGCATCCAGCGCCGCACGACGCTCGGACAGTTCGGCATCGGACAGGAGGATGTCGGCGGTGCCCTTCAGGAGATCCACGCGCACGCGGTCCCCGGTCTTCAACAGCGACAGCCCCCCGCCGGCGGCGGCCTCCGGAGAGGCATTGAGGATGGAGGGCGAGCCCGACGTGCCGGACTGGCGCCCGTCGCCAATGCAGGGCAGCGCGGAGACGCCCTGCTTGATGAGGGCCGCCGGGGGCTGCATGTTCACCACTTCCGCACCGCCCGGATATCCCAGCGGCCCGGTGCCTCGGATGAAGAGCAGGGTGTGCTCGTCAATGCCGAGGGACGCATCGTCGATGCGATGGTGATAGTCCTCCGGCCCCTCGAACACCACGGCCCGGCCCTCGAAGGCGTCGGGATCGTCTGGGTTGGAGAGGAAGCGGGCGCGGAACTCCTCCGAGATGACTGAGGTCTTCATGATGGCGTTGTCGAACAGGTTGCCGCGCAGCACGATGAAGCCCGCATCCGCCTTGAGCGGCGCGTCATAGGCGCGGATCACGTTGCGGTCCCACGAGAATTTTCCGGCGCAATTCTCGCCCATGGTGCGCCCGTTCACCGTCAGCGCCCCCTCATGGATCTTGCCGGCAGACATCAGCTCCGCCACCACGGCGGGAATGCCGCCGGCGCGGTGGAATTCCTCGCCCAGAAATTCTCCGGCGGGCTGCATGTTCACCAGAAGCGGAATTTTGTGGCCGACGGCCTGCCAGTCATCGACCGACAGCGGCACGCCCACATGGCGCGCGATGGCGTTCAGGTGGATGGGCGCATTGGTGGACCCGCCGATGGCGGAATTGACCCTTATCGCATTCTCGAACGCCGCACGGGTGAGAATGTCGGAGGGCTTCAGATCCTCCCACACCATGTCCACGATGCGCTTTCCGGTCTCATAGGCGATCTGGCCGCGCTCGCGATAGGGCGCGGGAATGGCCGCACAGCCCGGCAGCGACATGCCGAGCGCTTCGGCCAGCCCGTTCATGGTGGAGGCGGTGCCCATGGTGTTGCAATGGCCGACCGACGGGGCGGATGAGGCCACCACATCCATGAAGGTGTCGTAGTCGATCTCGCCGGCCGCGTGCTCGGCCCGGGCCTTCCAGACGACGGTGCCGGAGCCGGTGCGCTCGCCCTTCCACCAGCCGTTCAGCATCGGCCCGCCGGACAGGACAATGGCCGGAATGTTCACGGTGGCCGCCGCCATGATACAGGCGGGCGTGGTCTTGTCGCATCCGGTGGTGAGCACCACGCCGTCCAGAGGGTAGCCGTAGAGGATTTCCACGAGGCCGAGATAGGCGAGGTTCCGGTCGAGCGCGGCGGTCGGACGCTTGCCGGTTTCCTGGATGGGATGGACCGGGAATTCAAACGGGATGCCGCCCGCCGCCGCAATGCCTTCGCGAACCCGCTTTGCGAGATCGAGGTGATGGCGGTTGCAGGGGGAGAGATCGGAGCCGGTCTGGGCGATGCCGATGATCGGCTTGCCGGACTGCAGTTCGGCGCGGGTCAGGCCGAAATTCAGGTAGCGTTCCAGATAGAGCGCGGTCATGCCGGGATTGTCGGGATTGTCGAACCAGAGCTGCGAGCGCAGTTTCCGGCCAGCGTCACCTGCCGTGGTTCCCGACTTTCCATCCGTTCCAGCCATGGCCGTCTCCCGT
>NCCY01000224.1 GCA_002279855.1 Rhizobiales bacterium 12-68-15 | reverse complement strand
GCGGAGACCGCATCGCTCTTCAGCGCCCCGATCTGCCCGGTGGACAGGATGCCGAGCGCGGCCGTGGTCAGGCCCGGAACCGCCTGCGCGGTCAGCGCCGCCACCTGCACGGTGGAGAGAACCGCGATATCGTCGGTGCCGAGCGCGAGAACCTGCGCAGACTTGAGCGCGGCAACCTGCGAGGCGGACAATGCCGCCACCTGCCCGGTGGACAGCGCCGAAATCTGCGTGCTCGTCAGGCTGGACACGGCGTTGGCGCTGATGGCCGCAACCTGCGCCGTGGACAGGGCCGCAATGGCCGCCGTGCTCAGCCCCTTGACGGCCGAACTGCTCAAGGCGGCGATTTCGGCGGTGGTGAAGGTGGCGATGTCTTCGGGATCGAGGGCCGCAACCTGCGCCGAGCCGAGCGTGCCGACCTGCGAGGCGGTCAGCGCCTCCGCCTGGGTCGAGGTGAGCGTCCCGACCTGGGTCGTGGTGAGCTTGGCGACCTGGGTGGTTGTCAGGCTTGAGACCGCCAGGCTGCTCAGAACCATCATCTGGTCGATGGTGAGGCTACCGATGGCAGAAACTGAAATCGCCCGCAATTGCGAGGTGCTGAGAACGGCCACATCTTCAGTATCCAGCGCCGCAACCTGCGTCCCGGACAGCACTTTCACCTGCTCCGTCGTCAGAGAAGCGACATCCTCCGTCGTCCAGGCGGAAACCGACTGGGTGGAAAGGGCTTTGATCTGACTCGTTGTCAGAGTGTTTACGGTCGAACTCATCTATCAACCTTGCCCCTCAAACGACGCCCGGAAATTTCAGCTTTCAAAATTCAAAAATACTCTTGCAGCATTACGATAGTTGAACAGGCTTGCGCGAACCTGACGCCCGCCACCCCGGAGCAGTCCCCGTCGGGCGGCAATTCGTTGCTCAACATGTCCTGGAAGGGCGCAGACGTTTCCCGGCAAATCATTGTCCGGCATGGATTTCATCGAATGCGGGGCGGGCCCGCAGCGGCGGCCATCACCGGCCCTCGGACGGGCGGGCGCTTGCCTTTGAGTGACTTCCTCGTATAGCACTGGTGCGGTGCCCCTGCGGACATTCCGCCCAAGAGCACGATGCAGAACCTTGATAGCACAGACAATCTACGCTCACCCTTCGGGGAACACCATGACTAGACAGGTTCTTTCCGCATCCCCTTTCCCATATACTGGATGCGACCTTGCAGACATCCTGTACGTCGCGTGTACTTTCGCGCCCGCGCCTGCCGGATTTTCGGTGCCATGACGCAAGCTCCACGGACCCAGGCCCCGCAGATGCCGTCTCCCGGACACGTTTCCCCGGCTGCCCCCTCCCCCCTCGCCACCCTGCTGGACCTTGCCCGCACCCAGCGCATGTCCCTGCCCGATGTCTTCCAGTCGGCCGAGCGGCTCAACGCGGCGGGCAAGGCGGCAGATGCGGCGGAAATCTACAAGACGTGGATCGCCTATAACGACGCCCATCCGCTGCTGCATCTCGTGCATTTCAATCTTTCGGTCACGCTGCGCCAGATGGGCGACCTGCCGGGGGCGATCAATGCGCTGCGTGCCTGCCTGAAGCTCGATCCGGATTTCGGCGCCGCGCACATCAATCTCGGGCGGGCGCTGGAGGATGGCGGGCAGGCGGCGCAGGCCATCCAGCAATGGCGGATCTATGCCGAACGCACCGCACACAGCACGCCGGACCTGTTGAAGCACCGCCTGATGACCCTCCAGCATATCGGCCGGGTCATGGAAAATGCCGGTCTCATGGAGGAGGCGGAGGCCGCCTTGTGGCAGGCCATCGAACTGCGGCCGGACAAGACAGAGGCCGGACAGCACTGGAGCGCACTGCGCCAGCGGCAGTGCAAGTGGCCGATCCTGACGCCGTCCGAGCACGCCAGCGCGCGAAGCCTCATCGATTCCATGTCGCCGCTGGCCCTCGGCTGCTATGCGGATGACCCGCTGTTCCAGCTCGCCAAGGCCTATCGCTATGCGAAGTCCTTCGTTGGCCGCCCGGATACAAGCGCCTTTCCGCGCCGTGCGCCGCGCCGGATCTCCGGGACCGGGGAGCGGCTGAGGGTCGGCTATGTCTCCTCCGACCTGCGCGACCATGCGGTCGGCTTCGCCCTGCGGGAAGTATTCGAGCTGCACGACAGGGCCAGCCTGGAGGTCTTCGCCTATTATATCGGCGAGCCGGTGGCCAGGGACGAGACGCAGACGCGCATGAAGGCGGCAGTGGACGGCTGGCGCGACATGGGCGCACTGACCGACGCGGAAGCCGCCCGGCGCATCCATGAGGACGAGCTCGATATCCTCATCGACGTGAACGGCTACACCAAGCACGCCCGCACCCGGATTTTCGCCTATCGTCCCGCGCCGGTGATCGTGAACTTCTGCGGCTATCCGGGCTCCATGGGCACGCCGTTCCACAATTACCTGATCGCCGACGCGCGGGTCATCCCGCCGGAAAGCGAGATCTATTATTCGGAAAAGGTGCTGCACATCGCCTGCACCCAGCCGATCGACCGCAAGCGCGTGATCGCGGAACGACCCACGCGCGCGCAAGCGGGGCTGCCGGACGACGGCTTCGTGTTCGCCTGCTTCAACGGCTCGCAGAAGATCACCGCCGAGACCTTCGGGCTGTGGATGCAGATCCTTGCCGCGACCCCCGGCTCGCTGCTGTGGCTCCTCACCACCAACGACACCGTTGACCAGCGCCTGCGTGACCTGGCGGCGGCGGCCGGCATCGCACCCGAGCGGCTGGTGTTCGCGCCCAAGGCGCCCAACGCCCGACACCTCGCCCGCATCGCGGTGGCGGACCTGTTCCTGGACACCTTCCCCTACGGCGCCCATTCCACGGCAGGGGACGCGTTGACGGTCGGTCTTCCGGTGCTCACTTTCCCCGGCAAGACCTTCGCCGCGCGCTTCTGCGCCAGCATTGTCGCCGCCGCCGGCATTCCGGACTTCATCTGCCGCGACGCGCAGGACTATGTGGCGAAGGCCATTGCGCTGGCCCGCGAGCCGAAGCGCCTGAAGGCTGTGCGCGCAACCCTCGCCACTGCGCGGGAGACCAGCGCCCTGCGCGACATTCCAGGCCTCGCTCGCCGGCTTGAAGAGCTTTATCGCCAAATGCAGGCAGCGGCGGAGGCCGGCAAGACGCCGGTGCCGGATCTCTCCAATCTCGACCTCTATTACGACGTCGGCGCCGAGCTGGTTCAGGAGAATACCGGCTGGCAGGATGAGGCCGCCTATCTCGCGCGCTATCGCGAGAAGCTGGCCGAGCTCGATGCCTATGCGCCCATCCCGCCCGACCGCCGCCTCTGGCCGGCCCCGTCGGGCCGGCTCTTCGGCTGAACGAGGGGGCAGCATGCCGCGCACCGATGCCATCGCCATCGTGGGCGCCGGCCTGTCCGGCGCGGTGATCGCCCGCGAGCTGGCACAGGCGGGCCAAGCGGTGGAGGTGTTCGACCAGCGCCCCCACATGGCCGGCAACTGCCACACGGAGCGGGACGGCGAGACCGGCGTGATGGTTCATGTCTATGGGCCGCACATCTTCCACACTGACGACCGCGAGGTGTGGGACTATGTGAACGCCTTCGAGACCTTCCGGCCCTACAAGAACCGGGTGAAGACCATATCCGGCGGCAAGGTCTATTCGCTTCCCATCAACCTCCACACCATCAACCAGTTTTTCGGCACCACCCTGCGCCCGGACGAGGCCCGCGCCTTCATCGCCGGGCAGGCGGACCGCTCCCTCACCGAGCCGCGCAATTTCGAGGAGCAGGCCCTGAGCCTCGTGGGCCGCGACCTCTACGAGGCCTTCCTCAAGGGCTATACTCTGAAGCAATGGGGCTGCGCCCCCGACCGCCTGCCCGCGTCCCTGCTGAAGCGCCTGCCGGTGCGCTTCAATTACGACGACAATTACTTCTTCCACGCATTCCAGGGCATGCCGGAGGGCGGCTATACGCAGATGGTCGCCCGCATCCTCGATCATCCCGGCATCACCCTCCACCTCGGCCGCCACTTCCGCCGGGAGGATCGCGCAGAGTTCACGCACACCTTCTGGTCCGGCGCGCTGGATGATTATTTCGACTGCGCCCATGGCCGGCTCGGATACCGCACGCTGGATTTCGAACGCTTCACCCATGCGGGCGACTATCAGGGCTGCGCGGTGATGAACTATGCCGACGCGGACGTGCCCTTCACCCGCATCACCGAGCACAAGCATTTCGCGCCCTGGGAAGCCCATGAGGGCTCTGTCTGCTACCGCGAAGTCTCGCGCTACTGCGGGCCGCAGGATATTCCCTATTACCCGCTGCGCCTTGCCGGCGAGATGGCCCTGCTCTCGACCTATGTGTCCCATGCCATGGCGGAACCGGCCGTAACGTTCGTGGGGCGGCTCGGCACCTATCGCTATCTGGACATGGACGTGACCATCCGCGAGGCGCTGGACACCGCCCGCACCTTCCTCGCCTGCCGGGCCGAGCATGCCGCCCCGCCCGTCTTCGTCCACCGCCCCTCCGCCTGACATATCCTGCCGGTGGCGCGAGATCGGCTCCTGTCCAGCGCGCGCCGTTGCGCCTATCCTGTCACCGGAGCGGGAGGCGCGTTACCACCATGACGGACGGCATCACCCCGCCGGGCATCATCCTGCCCGGCATCGGCGGCTCGGGCGCGGCACACTGGCAAAGCCTCTGGGAAAGCGAGGATGCATCTTTCCTGCGCTTCAGGCCCTCGGACTGGGCCCGGCCGGATCTCGACGACTGGATCGCGGCGCTGGAGAGCGCCATCGCGCAGGTGGGCGCGCCGCCGGTTCTTGTCGCCCACAGCCTCGCCTGCCTGCTGGTGGCTCATGCGGCCGACCGGATCGCAGGCCGGGTCCGTGGCGCGTTTCTCGTGGCGGTACCGGACCCGTCTGGCCCTGCCTTCCCGGCTTCCGGAATGTTCCGGCCGTGCCCCTGCCCTTCCCCGCCTTGCTGGTGGCAAGCACGGACGACCCTTATGGCAGCCTCGCTTACGCCCGGCAGCGCGCCGGGGAGTGGCGGGCGGGCCTCGTGGAGATTGGCGCCTGCGGACACATCAATGGAGCGAGCGGCCTCGGCGGATGGCGAGAGGGGCGGAACCTGTTCGACGCCTTCCGGGCCGGGCTTCGCGATGCCGTCTGATCACCGACGGCAGCAGTTCCTTCGGAGGCGGGCATGACGGACCGGATGCGGCTCAACGTGCCCCTCAACGCCCTGCGCGCCTTCGAGGCTGCCGCGCGGCACCTGTCCATCAAGGCGGCAGCGGGCGAAATCGGTGTAACCCCCTCGGCGGTCAGCCACCAGCTTCGCACTCTTGAGGACGCGCTGGGGGTGGACCTGATGCGCCGCGCCGGTTCGCGCCTTGAACTGACCGAGACCGGGCGCCAGCTTGCGCAAGAGCTTACCGCCGGC
>NCCY01000223.1 GCA_002279855.1 Rhizobiales bacterium 12-68-15 | reverse complement strand
CCGGCCGGCCGCCTCACACCCCGAACGGCTGCGCCCCGCGGGCGAGGAGCGCGGCGCCCAGCGCGTCCGCCTCGGCGGTGAGGATGGCCACCAGCCGCCCCCGGCGCGGCCCGCGCATCCGCTCGCTGATGGCGGCAATGGACAGCGCCGCCAGCGGCGCCCGGCGCGGCGGGCCGTTCACCGGCACCCCCACCGCGCACATGCTTTTCAGCACCCGCCCGTCATTGAAGGCATAGCCCTCGTCCCGGCTGCGGCGCACCAGCGCGCCCATGGTGTCCACCGCCATGGCCGGATTGGAGGGAAAGCGCCGCGCATTGCGCGCCACCACGTCCTCCATTTCCGCGCGCGGCAGCCAGGCGAGCAGCGCCAGCGCCCCCGCGCCGATGCCGAGCGGGCGCCGGTCGCCGATATTGAGGGTCAGCGCCTTGATGGGGAACGCCCCCTCCTGCCGGTCCACGCAGATGGAATCCGCGCCGCTGCGGATGGAGAGAAACACCGTGTCCTCGGTCTGCTCGGCGATCCGCACCAGATGGGGACGGGCGAGTTCGCGCAGGTTGAAGCGGTTGATGGAGGCCGAGCCGAGCGCGAGGAAATCCATGCCGAGAAAGAACATCCCGCTGGTGGGATGGCGCTCCACGAAGCCCTCGTTCCGCAGCGCGCGGATGATCCGGTAGAGGGTGGAGCGGGTGAGGCCGGAGGTCTCCTGCAAATCCTGGAAGCTGACCCCGTTGGCATAGTTGGTGGAGGCGAGGATTCGCAGCACCCGCAACGCCCGCTCGATGGCCTGCGTGCCGTCCCGTTCGGTGGAGGAGAGGGCGGCGGTTCTCATTTCATTTCCCACGATGCGCGACGATGAGTCCACATGCTGGCAATCATAGCGCAAAGGCTTTGAATAAAAAGCACGTCTCCGCCCAAACGGCCGTCCCCGGCTATGATCGGGGCAATAACAACGGGAGAGAAACGCATGTCATCCTTATCGCGGATCCTCGGCGCGGCGCTGGTCGGGGCGGCGACGCTGCTGACCGGCACGGCGCACGCCGACACCAGCTATCCCACGCGGCCGATCCGGCTCATCGTGGGCTTCTCGCCGGGCGGGCCGACCGACATCGTCGCGCGCCTGCTGGCCCAGAACATGGGCGTGACGCTCGGCCAGAACGTGGTGGTGGAGAACAAGCCGGGCGCCAACAGCAACATCGCCGCAAGCGAAGTCGCGAAGGCCCCGGCGGACGGCTACACGCTGCTCTACAACACGTCGTCCATCGCCATCAGCCCGTCCATCTACAAGAACCTCACCTATGACGTGAAGACGGCGCTGACCCCGGTGGGCCTCAGCGCCAACGTGCCGATCGTGCTGGAGGTGAACCCGAAGCTGCCGGTCAAGGACATCAAGGAATTCGAGGCGCACCTGAAGGAGAAGAAGGGCAACGTCACCTATTCCTCCACCGGCAACGGCTCCATCACCCAGCTTGCGGCGGCGCTGGTGCTGAACAAGCTGGATACGCAGGCCATCCACGTTCCCTATCCCGGCAGCGCGCCGGCGCTGGTGGACCTGTCCAGCGGCGTGGTGGACTTCATGGCGGACACGGTGAATTCCTCCCTGCCCTTCATCAAGGACGGGCGCCTGCGGGCCATCGCGGTCACCAGCAAGGAGCGGCTGAAGGTCCTCCCCGACGTGCCGACGCTGGGTGAACTCGGCCTGCAGGATGTGGAGATCGGCGCCTGGCAGGGCATCATGGCCCCCGCCGGCACGCCGCAGCCCATCATCGACAAGCTCAATGCCGCCCTCCAGACCGCGCTGAAGGACCCCGGCGTGCTCAAGGCTCTGGCCCTTCAGGCGACCGATCCGCTCGGCGGCACGCCGGCCGAATATGGCCGCTATCTCGACAGCGAGATGGCGCGGTTCAAGAAGCTGGTGGACGCCAACAAGATCCAGATGAACTGAGGGCGCTGCGCTCTCCTGCAAGGCCCGCAGCCCCCGCTGCGGGCCTTTGTCGTTCCCGCGGCCGGCGCTTGATCCGGCGCGTCGTGCGTTTCATACAGGCCGCGCGCCCCGCCCGGCGGGGCCGGCCCCTTTTCCGGAGACTGCCGCCATGATCGAGACCGATGTCGTTTTCCTGTCCGGCGCCCGCACCGCCATCGGCAGCTTCGGCGGCGCGCTGAAGGATGTGCCGCCCACCACGCTCGGCGCCCATGCCGCGAAGGCGGCCATCGCCCGCGCCGGTATTGCGGGCGGGGATGTGGAGCATGTGGTGTTCGGCAACGTGATCCACACCGAGGCGCGGGACATGTACCTGTCGCGCGTCGCAGCCATGGAGGCCGGCGTGCCGAAGGAGGCCCCTGCCCTCACCGTCAACCGCCTTTGCGGCTCCGGCCTTCAGGCCATCCTGTCCGCCGCCCAGTCCATCCTGCTGGGGGATGCGCAGATCGCGCTGGCGGGCGGCGCGGAGAGCATGAGCCGGGGCGGATACCTGCTGCCCAACGCCCGCTGGGGCCAGCGCATGGGCGCGGCGACCGCCGTGGACATGATGCTGGGCGTGCTCAACGACCCGTTCGGCCATGGCCATATGGGCGTGACGGCGGAGAATGTCTCCGCCCGCTACGACATCCCCCGGGAGCAGCAGGACGCCGCCGCCGTGGAGAGCCACCAGCGCGCCGCGCGCGCCATCGCCGCCGGCCACTTCAAGGAGCAGATCGCCCCGTTCGAGATTGCCGGCCGCAAGGGCACGGTGATCTTCGACACCGACGAGCATGTGCGCCCCGAGGCGACGGTGGCGGACATGGCGAAGCTGAAGCCGGTGTTCAAGAAGGACGGCACGGTGACGCCGGGCAATGCCTCCGGCATCAATGACGGCGCTGCCGCAGTCATCCTCGCCACCGCCGGCGCCGCCCGCGAGCGCGGCCTCACCCCGCTCGCGCGCCTCGTCTCCTGGGGGCTTGCGGGCGTGGAACCCGACGAGATGGGCATGGGCCCGGTTCCGGCAGTCACCATCGCCCTGAAGAAGGCCGGGCTGCGGGTGGAGGATATCGACCTCATCGAATCCAACGAAGCCTTTGCGGCGCAGGCCTGCGCGGTGTCCAAGCAGCTCGGCTTCGATCCCGCCCGCGTCAATCCGAACGGCGGCGCCATCGCGCTCGGCCATCCGGTGGGCGCCACCGGCGCCATCCTGATGGTGAAGACCCTCTACGAACTGAAGCGCACGGGCGGCCGCTACGGCCTCATCACCATGTGCATCGGCGGCGGCCAGGGCATCGCCATGATCGTCGAGCGGATCTGAGGCCCACCGCCCCGGCAGGACACCCTGATGCCCGGCTTCGGGCGGGCATCAGGGGACCGGTCAGCGCAGGCCCAGCCCGCGGGCGATGATGCCGCGCAGGATCTCACGGGTGCCGCCGCGCAGCGAGAAGGCGGGTGCGGCCAGCGTGGTATAGGCGAGCACGTTGAGGAAATGCGCGTCCGCGACGAGCGAGGGCTCGCACGCCACCAGCGTCCGCGCGATCTCCGGGATCTCCTGTTCCAGCAGCGCGCCGAGATCCTTCACCACCGCAGCGTCCAGTTGCGGGTCGAGCCCCTGCTGGAGCATTCCGGCGACCGAGGTGGACAGGCGCCGCAGCACCACGAGATGCGCCACCAGACGGCCGATGGCGGCCTCCGCCGCCGGCCCCGCCTGCGGGCCCAGCACGCCCACCAGTTCCTTCAGCAGGGTGAAGGAGGACAGGAACCGTTCCGGCCCGCTGCGCTCGAACGCCAGTTCCCCCATCACCTGCGCCCAGCCATCACCGGGACGCCCGAGCAGACTGTCCTCGGGCAGCAGCACCTCCTCGAAATGCACCTCGTTGAAATGGTGCGCGCCGGTCATGTCGTGGATGGGCCGGATGGTGATGCCGGGGGTCGAGAGATCCACCAGAAACTGGGACAGCCCCTCGTGCCGCTCCCCCGGCGCGGTGCGCGCCAGCAGGATCATGTAGTGGGAGGTGTGGGCATAGGTGGTCCACAGCTTGGTGCCGGTGACCTTGTAGCCGCCCGCCAGCGGCTCGGCCCGCGTGCGCACGGCGGCAAGGTCGGACCCGGAACCCGGTTCGCTCATGCCGATGCAGAAGAAGCACTCGCCCGCCACGATGCGCGGCAGGATGGCGGCGCACTGCGCCGGGCTGCCATAGCGCATCAGGGTCGGCCCGCTCTGGCGGTCGGCGATCCAGTGGGCCGCCACCGGCGCCCCGGCGGCCAGCATCTCCTCCAGCACCACATAGCGGTGGAGCGCGCTCATCTCCCGCCCGCCATAGGCCTTCGGCCAGGTCATGCCGATCCAGCCGCGCGCGGCCATGGCGCGGCTGAAGCTCGCGTCGAACCCCATCCAGGACTGCGCCCGCGCCAGCGGCGGGCGGGTAGCGATGGTCTCGTCGAGAAAGGCCCGCACCTCGGCGCGGAGCGCTTCGGCATCATCGGGCAGACGCGCGGGGGGAAAATCGAAACGGTGCATGTTCTCTCCCCCCTCAGGCGGCCGCGATGAACGGCCAGAGGCCATCCGCGCCCTGATGCAGCGCGGCCGCGCCAAGCCGGCGGCTCCAGTGCGCCTCGTTGCCGAACTCCTCCCGCCAGGCCCACAGCCTCTTGGTGAGAAGATGCAGGCTGTGCTCCTGCGAATAGCCCATGGCGCCGTGCATCTGGTGGGCGATGCCGGCGGCGATGCCGGCCGCCTCGCCGGTGCGCACCTTGGCGCAGGCGATCCGCACCGGATCAGGCGCCCCCGCAAACGCCTCCGCCGCCATCCCCGCCGCGCCGCCCGCCGCCGCCACCTGCCCGGCGAGCGCGGCCACCTGCTGCTGCACCGCCTGGAATTTCGACAGTGTGCGGCCGAACTGGACCCGTTCGCCCACATAAGCGGTGGTCAGATCCAGCACCCGGTCCAGCGCACCGGCGAGCGCGAGGCTGCGCAGCGCCGCGCCCTCCTGCGGCCCGAAGCCGGCCAGAAGGCGGTTGGCGAGCATGGTTTCCGCCAGCGGCAGGGGCACCGCATGATAGCCGGCGCGCCGCACGAGGCCCGCCGCCGCCAGCGGATCGACCCCCGGCCCGCCCGCCTCTTCCGGCACAAGGGCAAGGGTGAGCCCCGCCGCCTCCACTGCCTCCCAGAAGGCGGCCGGAAAGTCCCCGGCCTCCGCCTCGATGGAGAGCCGGTGGGTCATGTGATCCCGGAACAGCCGGTCCGCCGCCTCGGTCACCAGCGCATTCACATCGTCCATCGTTTCCTCCGCATCCGGAAGCTTCGGCTTTGCCTCGGGATTGCTATTTCATCAGATGAAATGTTATATCATTTTCAGGATAGCATGCGGGAGGCGGGACGCAATGGCGACGATCGCGCTGCGGCGCAGGGACATGGGCAACCGCCCCCGCACGGGGGGCGCGGCGTGACCTCCTACAAACCCGTCACCGCCGCCCTGCGCGTGCTGGATGTGCTGGCCGCCGTGAACCGGCTGGGGCGCCGGGCGAGCGTCGGCGAAATCCACCGGCGCACCGGCATCGACAAGGCGACCGTGGTGCGCATGCTGGAGACGCTGGCTCATGCCGGCTATCTGGTGCGCGAGGGCGACGAGACCATCTACCAGGTGACCGGAAAGACACTGAGCCTCAGCACCGGCTTCGACCGCCACACCGCCTTCGCCACGCTGATCGCCCCGCTCATGTCCGACTTCCGCGCGCTGGTGGGCTGGCCCTCCGACGTGGCGCTGTTCGACGTGGACGCCATGCTGGTGGTGAAATCCTCACGCGAGGGCGAGCCCTTCTCCTTCAACCGCGCGCCGGGCTTCCGCGCCCCCATGCTGGGCACCAGCCTCGGCCTCGCCTATCTCGCCTTCTGTCCGGAGGCGGAGCGCGAGGAGGTGCTGAACCGCGCCACCGGCGACACCGCCCCCTGGGCGGACCTCGCCCATGACCCGCCCCGCCTTGCGGCCATGCTGGAGACCATCCGCGCGCGGGGCTACGCCACCATGGACGAGGCCTATTCGCGGCTCGAATATGAGGACCGCATCGCCAGCATCGGGGTGCCGGTGATGACCGCCGACACGCTGTTCGCCACGCTCAACGTCATCTATCTGAAGACCGCCCTCTCGGCGGAGGCGGCCTGCGCAAGCCTGCTGGCGCCGCTGAGGGATGTTGCCGCGCGCATGGCCGGGGAACTCGCCCGCCACGGCGCGCCGGGCGCACGGCTGTAACCGTCACGCGAGGACCGGACAGATGGACATTTTCGACCGCCTGAAGGCTGCCGCCGCCCCCGACTGGGATTCCTATGTGAACCACGCCTTCGTGCGCCAGATGGGTGACGGCACCCTGAAGGAGGCCGCGTTCCGCACCTATCTGGTGCAGGATTATCTGTTCCTCATCCAGTTCGCCCGTGCCTGGGCGCTGGCGGCCTACAAGAGCCGCAGCATCGAGAGCATCCGCGCCGCGCAGGAGAGCCTCGCCGC
>NCCY01000222.1 GCA_002279855.1 Rhizobiales bacterium 12-68-15 | reverse complement strand
GAAGTCCTGGATGCCGCCGCCCACCCGTTTCGTGGTGTAGAACAGCACATAGGGCTTGGCGGAATAGGGGTCGCGCAGCACCCGCACCCCGGCGCGGTCGACCACCAGATAGAAGCGGCGGAAATCGCCGAAGGCGATGGGAAACGCGCCGTCCGTGATGTCCGGCATGTCCTCGCTCTCGACGATGGGGAAGCCCATGAGGCTGGCCTGCTGCCCGGCCCCGGCGGGGGGCGCCCAGAGATAGGTGCCGTTCTCGTCCTTCAGCTTGCGCACAGCCGACTGGGTGCGGCGGTTCATGACGAACACCGCATTCTGGCGATAGCCGCCCTTCAGCGCATAGACGAGGTCCAGCAGCGCGTCGGAGGGGCTGGCGGCATCGAACCCGCCGGCGGTGCCGGTGGCCACATAGCCCACCTTGTCCCAGGCCCACGCGCTTTCCGCGACCTTGGGATAGGCGAGGAAGCCCTTGGGCCGTGCGATGCCGTCGCCGGTCACGAAGGCCGTGCTCTCCTGCTCGGCAAAGGCGATGTCCACCTCGCCCGCGATCCACTCCTCCAGATTCACCTGCGCATCGTCCAGCAGCGCCTGGGTGGCGGCCGGCATGGCGTAGAGCTCCATGGCGGGGAAGTTCATCTCCGCCAGAACCGGGCTGTCGGTCTGGGCGCGGGCGGCGGTCTCGGCGGCCCAGCCGGTGGCGGGGCCGGTCTTCATGAACGGCTTGCGGTAAGTGCCCGCGCCGATGGTGCGCACGCTGGCCACCGAGCGGATGGGCGACAGCAGGGACAGCCGCCGGCCGATCTCGCTCTCGATCTCGATCGGCACCACATAGCCGCCATCCGGACCGCTGCCGGCGGAGAGCGCCTTCTGCTCCAGCGCCTTCAGGCCCATCGCCTCGCCGTGGCGGGCATAGGCGCGGAAGGCGTCCGCATGGGCGTCCGCAGCCACCGGGCGGCCGGGACCGCCGATCTGCGGGCGCAGGCCCTTGGTGACGAGCGCGTCCAGCCGGGCCTTGTGCCCGTCCATGGCCGCCTCGATGCGGGCCAGCTTGTCCTGCGTGAGGGGATCGGCCGTCCCGCGCCGCTCGATCTCGGCGAGGCGCTGGTCGTTGGTGTGGCAGTAGGTCTCGAAGGCGACGAAGAGGTCGTCCTGCGCCGAGGCATCGGCGGGGGTGATGACCTTGGTTTCAGGCGCGGACAGGAACGGGGCGGTCATGGGCACTCCTTTGAGCCGGCGGTGCGGCACGGGATGAGGACGACAGGGAGGGGTGAGAGAGCGACGGCAGCGCGAGGCGGGCGCCGGGCTGCATGGGGAAGGTGACGACGGACACCTCCCACAGGTCGATGCGGGAGAGGCGCCGCACGCGGCTCCTCGGATCGGTGCGGGCGCGCACGGCCTTGAAGCCGATGGAGAGGCCATCCAGCGCGCCGTCGCGGATCAGGCTCTCCACCTCCCGCGCCCGCTGCACGTCCCGCGCCAGGCGGCCGCGCACATAGAGACCCCGCGAATCCTCGCGGATGTCGCTCCACACGCCGATGGGCTCGGCGGGATCGTGCTGGTAGAGCAGCCGCACCCCGCCCACCCCGCGCGCGGCGAGGCATTCGGCGAAGGCGCCGCGCTCGATGATGTCACGGCCGAGATCGATCTCCTCGAACAGGCAGGCATAGCCCTCGATTCGCCCGCCCTCGGCCGAAAGGGGAGGCGCGCCCATCAGCGCGCCCGCTCGCCGGGACGCGGCTTCAGCCGGCCCTTGGCGCGTTCGAGCTTCTCCAGCGTCGCGACGAAATCCCGGAACACGCCGCCGGCAGGCGGGGCGGCGGGGGCGGCACGGCCGCGCAGCAGGGTCGGCCCCAGCGCGCGGATGCGCGGCGCCGGCGCCTTCTGGAAAGGGGCACGCATAGGGTCTCTCCTTGTGGCAATGAAAGCGCGGTCACGCCCCGTCATTGCGGGCGTTGAAGCGGGCCAGCTCCCGCACGAAGGCATCCAGCCGCTCGGTGGCGCGGCCGAGCGCGGCGAGCGCGCGCAGGGCGACGAGGGAGGCGGTGCCCGCCCACAGCAGCAGGGCGACATGGGCAAGATCCCCGCGCTCGGCGAAGATGCGGATCAGGCTGTCCATGCGGGGCTCCGGCGGGCGGTCAAAGGGGCGGCGGGGCGCGCGCGGCACGGGAAACCGCCGCCGCCATTGTCTCGCCGGCTTCGGGGTGCTAATAGCTCGCGCTTCAAGAGGACGGCCACGCCGATCCAGCCGCCCGGGACCTGATCCCGGAGGCCACCGCCCGACAGCGCGTTGCGCCCTCGGGCGCGTTCGGCGTTGCGCGTCTCCTCGCGAAATCCCTCCGGCCGCGGGCCGGGGATCAGTGGACGGACCGATGTTCGACAGCCTTTCCGACCGCCTCGGCGGCATACTCGATAAGCTCAAGCGGCGCGGCGCGCTCAGCGAAGCCGACGTCGGGGAAGCCATGCGCGAGGTGCGCCGCGCCCTGATCGAAGCGGATGTCGCCCTCGACGTGGTGCGCGAATTCACCGAGAAGGTGCGCCAGCGCGCCATCGGCGTGGAGGTGGTGAAGTCCGTCACCCCCGGCCAGATGGTGGTCAAGATCGTTCATGACGAACTGATCGCCATGCTCGGCGCCGACGCCGACCCCATCGACCTCAACGCCCCCGCCCCCGTGCCGATCCTGATGGTCGGCCTCCAGGGCTCGGGCAAGACCACCTCCACCGCCAAGATCGCCAAGCGCCTGACCGAGAAGGGCAAGCGCCGCGTGCTGATGGCCTCGCTCGACACCCGCCGCCCGGCGGCGATGGAGCAGCTGGCCACGCTCGGCACGCAGGTGGGCGTCACCACCCTGCCCATCGTGCCCGGCCAGTCGGCGGTGCAGATCGCCCGCCGCGCCATGGAAGCCGCGCGCTTCGGCAATTACGACGTGGTGATGCTCGACACCGCCGGCCGCGTCACGCTGGACGAGGCGCTGATGGCCGAGGTGGCCGAGGTGAAGGCCGCCACCGCGCCGCACGAAGTGCTGCTGGTGGCCGACAGCCTCACCGGCCAGGACGCGGTGAACACCGCCCGCGCCTTCGACGACCGCGTCGGCCTCACCGGCATCGTGCTGACCCGCGCCGACGGCGACGGGCGCGGCGGCGCCGCCCTGTCCATGCGCGCCGTCACCGGCAAGCCCATCAAGCTGATGGGCACGGGCGAGAAGATGGACGCGCTGGAGGATTTCGATCCCAAGCGCGTGGCGGGCCGCATCCTCGGCATGGGCGACGTGGTCGCCCTGGTGGAGAAGGCGGTCGAGAATATCGACATCGAGAAGGCGAAGGCCACCGCCGAGAAGATGCGCAAGGGCGCGTTCGATCTCGACGACCTGCGCGACCAGCTCAACCAGATGCAGAAGCTCGGCGGCATGAACGGCCTGATGGGCCTGCTGCCCGGCGTGGGCAAGATCAAGAACCAGATCGCGGCCGCCAACATCGACGACAAGGTGTTCAAGCGGCAGGTGGCGATCATCAGCTCCATGACCCGGCAGGAGCGGCGGAACCCGAAGGTTCTCGACGCCTCCCGCAAGCGGCGCGTGGCGGCCGGCTCCGGCACCAAGGTGGAAGAGATCAACCGCCTGCTGAAGATGCACCGCCAGATGGCCGACATGATGAAGGCCATGGGCGGCGCCGCCGGCAAGCGCGGGCCGATGGCGGGCCTTGCCAACATGTTCGGCATGGGCGGCGGCATGCCCTCGCCCGAGCAGATCCAGCAGATGGCAGACAAGATGCCCGGCGGCCTTCCCGGCGCCGGCGGTGGGCTTCCGCCCACCATGCCCGGCCTCGGCAAGGGCTTGCCCCCGGGGCTGCCCCCCACCTTCCCCGGCGGGCTTCCCGGCCTGCCCCGCGGCCTGCCCGGCTTCGGCAAGAAGAAATGACGGCCGCTCCGGCGGCCCCATGAAAACCGGGCGCTGCCCGGCCTCCAACCAGACGAACGCACAGACACTGAAAGGAAGTCTCCATGTCCCTGAAGATCCGCCTCGCCCGCGGCGGCGCCAAGAAGCGCCCCTATTACCGCATCGTTGTCGCCGACGCCCGCTCGCCCCGCGACGGCCGCTTCATCGACCGGATCGGCACCTTCAACCCGCTCCTCGCCAAGGATTCCGCCGAGCGCGTGACGCTCGACGTGGAGAAGGCCAAGGCGTGGCTCGAGAAGGGCGCGCAGCCCACCGACCGCGTGGCCCGCTTCCTTGACGCGCAGGGCCTCCTGACCCGTGAAGTCCGCAACAACCCCAAGAAGGCCGAGCCCGGCAAGAAGGCGCAGGAGCGCGCCACCGAGCGCGCCGCCAAGGCCGCCAAGGCCGAGGAAGCCGCTGCCGAGTGAGGCAGACACAGGTTTCCGGACGAGGCGCCTGCGCCGGTCGGACTGCCCCGCAGTCCGGCCGGGTGAGCCGCCTGCCGGACGCCGCCATGCCCGGACCGGGTCCGGGCAGCACACCCTTCTGCGGACGGCGTGAAAAGGCCCGATCCCGCTGCGGTGCGAACCGGGGCGGGACAAAATCGGGCCGCACGTCCTCCGGCACAGCTCTGGGCAGACCATGACCGACCGGATCCTCATCGCCCGCATCGGCGCCCCGCACGGGGTGCGCGGCGAGGTGCGCCTGTTCGCCTTCGGCGAAGACCCGGACGCGCTGCTCGACTATGACCTGACCGATTCAAGCGGCACCCGCCGCTTCCGCCTCGCAACGCTGCGCGCCGCCAAGGACCATTTCGTCGCCCGCCTCAAGGGCGTGGACGACCGCAACGCCGCCGAGACCCTGACCAATACCGACCTCTATGTGGCCCGCGCGGACCTGCCGCCGGCCGAGGACGAGGACACCTTCTACCACGCCGACCTGATCGGCCTCGCCGTCGAGGACGCCTCCGGCGCCCGGCTCGGCACCGTCACCGCCATGCTTGATTTCGGCGCCGGCGACATTCTCGAATATGCCCCCGAAGGCGGCGGCACCACCCGCCTCGTGCCGTTCACGAAGGACGCCGTTCCCGTCATCGACATCGCCGGCCGGCGCGTGGTGGTGGA
>NCCY01000411.1 GCA_002279855.1 Rhizobiales bacterium 12-68-15 | reverse complement strand
GCGGGAGGAGACCGGGGGAAACCACAGCGCCTCATCCCAGCCGACAGGCGTGAACATGGCCTCGCGCAGCAGGCGCAGCACCTGCCCGCGGGAGAAGGGGCGGCCATTACCGAACGGCGTGGTGTCCAGCCGCGCCCACACGCCGCGCCGGCTCGGCACCACGGCGAGCAGCCGCCCGCCCGGCGCCAGAACCCGCCAGACCTCCCGCAGGCTAGCCGCAGCGTCGGGCGTCATCTCCAGCAGGTGAACGGCGAGAACGCGGTCCATGGAGGCGGTGGGCAAGGGCAGCGCGCCCTCGTCCGCCAGTGCAGCAAGGGTCGGCGCGGCGGACGGCCAGCGCACCACGCCCTGGGCCGCCGGCATGAGCGCGACGCACCGCTCGGCCTCCTCGCGGAACACGCCGAGATAGGGCGTGGCATATCCCACCCCCAGAACCGACAGGCCCCGCACATCCGGCAGCCGTGCACGGATCGCACGCCCCAGAAGCCGCCGGGTCACGACCCCGAGAGGCTGGGCATAGAAGCTGCGCAGATCGACGACATCGAGAAACATGGGCTGCCATGTGTGCGGCGGCGGTCAGGCCACCGTCACCCGGATCGTTCCGTGCCTTTCCGACAATTATTCCGTGCTGGTCCACGACCCCGTGTCCCAGGCCACCGCCGTCATCGACGTGCCGGAAGTCGCGCCCGTCCTGGCGGCGCTGGAGCGGGAAGGCTGGACGCCCAACCAGATCCTCATCACCCACCATCATGCCGACCATGTGGACGGCGTGCCCGCCCTTAAGGCGCGCTACAACGCGACCGTGGTGGGGCCGAAGGCGGAAGCCGCCTCCATCCCCGGCATCGACGTGGAAGTGGTGGATGGCGATCCGGTCGCGGTGGGCGGGTTGGTCGGCCGCGTCATGGAGACCCCCGGCCACACCGCCGGACATGTGGTCTATCTGTTCGAGGAAGACCGCCTGCTGTTCGCCGGCGACACCCTGTTCGTTCTGGGCTGCGGCCGCCCCATCGAATGCGAGCCGCCGGTTCTGTGGGAATCGCTCCAGCGCCTGCGCACCCTGCCCGACGACCTCGCAGTCTATGTGGGCCATGAATATACCGTCTCCAACGCCCGCTTCGCCCTTTCGGTCGATCCGGAAAACGGCGCGCTGCGGGCCCGGGCCGGCGAAGCGGAAGCGGCGCGCGCCGAAGGCCGCCCCACCATCCCGACCCGGCTGGGCGACGAGAAGCTCACCAATCCCTTCCTGCGCGCCGACGATGCCGACATGGCCGCCCGGCTCGGGCTGGACCCGGCGGACAGCGCCGCCGTCTTCACTGAACTGCGCGCCCGCAAGAACAGCTTCAAGGGCTGACCTGCGTGGACCGGATGACCGCCGCCGAGGTGATCGCTCTCCTCGGCCTCGATCCGCACCCGGAAGGCGGGCATTTCCGCGAGACCTTCCGCGAGACGGCGGAGGCGGGTGCGCGCGGGGCCTCTACCGCCATCTATTTCCTTCTGGCCGAGGGACAACGCTCCCACTGGCATCGGGTCGATGCGAGCGAAGCGTGGCACTTCTATGCGGGCGCGCCGCTGAA
>NCCY01000221.1 GCA_002279855.1 Rhizobiales bacterium 12-68-15 | reverse complement strand
ACGGTCGGCCGTGCCGAAACCTGGCGGGACGACTACCAGACCCGCCTTGCCGCCCATCGCGAGGCCATGCGCCAGATCACCGGGCGGCGGGGATGGGGATTTGCCGTCCATCGCACGGACCGACCGGCCAGCGAGCTTCTGCTGGCGCTCCATGCCCGCATGGGCAGCGGCGAGGCCGGGCACATGGTGGCGCCGTCTCCTTCCGGTGACGGCAGGCAGGAGACGATACCCGCATGATGGGCCTGCCCCTCGGCTTCCTGACGCCGCTGATCCTCACCGCCTTCCTGGCCCTGCCCCTGCTCTGGTTCCTGCTGCGCGTGGTGCCGCCGAAGCCGCGCCAGATGATGTTCCCGCCCACGGGCCTTCTGCTGGACATCCCGCCCAAGGAAGAGACCGCCGCGCGCACGCCCTGGTGGCTGACCGCCCTGCGCATGCTGCTGGCCGCGCTCATCATTCTGGTGGCGGCAGGCCCCATCTGGAACCCGCCCTCCGATGCCCCTGCCGCCAATGGACCGCTGGTGCTGATGATCGATCAGGGGTGGCCGGCGGCCGGAAGCTGGGAGACCCGGATGGCCGCAGCCGCGAGCCTCGTGGATCAGGCCGAGACCGAGGGGCGCGGCATCGCCCTCATTCCCACCGCCGAAGTGCCGAGGGAGACCACGCTTCTCCTGCCGGTGCAGGCGCGCGACCGGCTGCGCTCGCTGAAGCCGGTTCCCTATCTTCCGCCGCGCAAGGATGCCCTCGCCCTTGCCGGGCGCCATCTGGCGGCCGAGCCGCAGGCGGGCCTCGTCTATATTTCTGACGGCGTGGACCTTGAAGGCGCCCCGGACCTGTCCGCCGACCTCTCTGCCCTCAAGCCGTCGCGTCCGCCCCTCGTCATTTCCGGGGGCGGGGCGAGCCCGCTGGCGCTGGCGGCGCCTGACAATGCGGCGGGCGCCCTCACCGTCAAGGTGCTGCGCGCGCACTCGGCCGGCCCGCGCACCGGGGCGGTGGAAGCGCGCGACATCAAGGGCCTGAGCCTCGGCACCGTGCCCTTCGCCCTCCCCGCCGATGCCCGCGAGGCGGAAGCGCGCTTCGACCTGCCGGTGGAAATCCGCAACGAGATCGCCCGTCTGGAAATCGTCGGCGAGCCTTCGGCCGGTGCGGTGCAACTGCTCGACAAGAGATGGCGCCGGCGCGCCGTCGGCGTCGTTTCCGGGGCCTCGACGGATACCGGCCAGCCGCTGCTGGCGCCAACCTATTATCTCTCCCGCGCCCTGAACCCGTTCGCGGACGTGCGCATGGCGGAAAGCGGCGCGGCGAGCGAGGCCATCAGCCGCTTCATCGACCAGCGCGTGCCGGTGATCGTGCTGACCGACGTTGGCACCATCCCGCCCGCCACCCGCCAGCGGCTTGCGAAATATGTGGAGGACGGCGGCGTTCTCGTGCGCTTCGCCGGCCCCCGCCTCGCCAATGCACAGGATGACCTGCTTCCCGTCCGGCTGCGGCGCGGCGGCCGGGTGCTCGGCGGCTCCTTGTCCTGGGAAACACCGCAGGCACTCGGCAGCCTCACCGCAGACGGCCCGTTCCGCGACCTGCGCCTGCCGAACGACGTGACCGTGACCCGGCAGGTTCTGGCGGAACCGGACGGCGCGCTCGGCGAACGCACCTGGGCGACGCTGACGGACGGCACGCCGCTGGTCACCGGCGCGCGGCGTGGCAAGGGCGCGATCGTGCTGTTCCACGTCACCGCCGACTCGTCCTGGTCGAACCTGCCGCTGTCCGGCACCTTCGTGGAAATGCTGCGCAGCGTGATCGCGCTTGCCGACACCGCGGCCCTCGCAGAGGAAGCGCCCACCTCCGGCGCCCCGGTGCGCGCCGGGCAGGCGAGCCTGCCACCTGCGCGCCTGCTGGACGGCTTCGGCGCCTTCCAGCCCGCCGGTCCCCTCGCCCGCCCGCTGCCCTCGGACTATTCCGGGCGCGCCAGCGCGGAACATCCTCCCGGCTTCTACGGCCCCCCGGACGGGCTCGTCGCCGTGAACGCGCTGCTGCCGGCCGACCGGCTGGCCCCGCTGGACCTCGCCCCGCTGGGCGGCACCATCGAGCCGCTGCGCGCCACCGAACCGCGCGACCTGAGAGGCCCCTTGCTGATCGCCGTCATGCTCCTGCTGCTGCTCGATGCCATCGCCGTCCTGTTCCTCGCCGGGGGGCTTTCGCGCCTCGGCCGGCGGCGGGCGGTGGCGACAGGCCTGTTGATGGGCGCCATTGCCCTCGGCGCCGCCGTCGCCATGCCCTCCGGGGCGATGGCCCAGCCCCGGAAGGCAGGCGACAGTTTTGCGCTGGACGCCACCACCCAGACCCGGCTCGGTTATGTGGTCACCGGCAATGCGGAGGCGGACGAGGTGAGCCGCGCCGGGCTTGGCGGCCTCGCCACCTTCCTCGGCCAGCGCACCGCCCTGCAGGCCGGCGAGCCCATGGGGGTGGACATCGCGCGGGATGAACTGTCCTTCTTCCCGCTGCTCTACTGGCCCATCCTGCCCAGCACGCCCATGCCCTCGCCAGCCGCGCTGGCACGGGTGAACGCCTTCATGAAGCAGGGCGGCACCGTGATTTTCGACACGCGGGACGCGCTGGAGGCGGCCGGGCCGAACGCGCCCCTCACCCCCGCCGCCCGGCGGCTGCGGGAAATCCTCTCCGCCCTCGACGTGCCGGAACTGGAACCCGTTCCGCGCGACCATGTGTTGACCAAGGCCTTCTACCTGCTGAAGGACTTCCCCGGACGCTTCACCGGCTCCAGCACCTGGGTCGAGGCCCTTCCGGCGGTGCGCGACGGCGATGACCGTCCGGCACGCGCGGGCGACGGCGTCTCGCCCGTCATCATCACCGGCAACGACCTCGCCGGCGCCTGGGCGGTGACCCCGGCCGGCGACCCGATGCTGCCGCTCACCCCCGGCGAGCCGCGCCAGCGCGAGATGGCGTTCCGCACCGGGGTCAACATCGCCATGTATGTGCTGACCGGCAATTACAAGGCGGATCAGGTCCACGTCCCGGCCCTGCTCGAACGGCTCGGACAATAGGACACGGCATGACCTACGGCCTCGCCTTCGACCCCTTCATTCCCCTGACGCTGCTGATCGGCCTCGCGGCCGTGGCGGCCATTCTGGCGGCGTTGCTCCTGTTCTCGCGCACCCGCGGCGCCGTATTCCGCGCTTTGGCGCTGGCGGCGGGACTGGCGGCCCTCTCCAACCCCTCCCTGACGCGGGAGGAGCGCGCGCCGCTCTCCTCGGTGGTGGCGGTGGTGGTGGACAAGAGCGCCAGCCAGGATTTCGGCGAGCGCACCGCACAGACCGAGGCCGCCCGCACCGCGGTCACGGAACGGCTGGGGCGCATTCCTGGGATCGAGGTGCGCACGCTTGAGGCCAGTGCCCGCGATGGCGAGACCGATGGCACCCGCCTGTTCGCGGCCCTGTCCGCTGGCCTGTCGGACGTGCCGCCGGAGCGCGTCTCCGGCGCCATCCTGATCACCGACGGGCGCGTGCATGACGCTCCGCCCGATGCCTCCGGGCTCGGCTTTTCGGCACCTGTCCACAGCCTGATCACCGGCCGCGCCGGCGAGCGGGACCGGCGCGTCAACCTGGAGAAGGCCCCCCGCTTCGGCATCGTGGGCCAGCGCCAGTCCCTGACCTTCCGCGTGACCGACGAGGGCGCCCCCGCCGGCGCCCGCGTGCCCGTGACCGTGCGGCGCGACGGCGAGGTCATCGCCCGCCCCATCGTCACCGCCGGACAGAATGTCACCATCGACGTGGACATCGCCCATGCCGGCCCCAACATCGTGGAGATCGAGGCGCCGGGGCTGGAAGGCGAGCTGACGCCCATCAACAACCGCACCGCCGTCTCCATCGACGGGGTGCGCGACAAGCTGCGCGTGCTGCTGGTTTCGGGCGAGCCCAACGTGGGCGAGCGCACCTGGCGCAACCTGCTGAAGAGCGACGCCAATGTGGACCTCGTCCACTTCACCATCCTGCGCCCGCCGGAGAAGCAGGACGGCACCCCCATCAACGAGCTCTCGCTGATCGCCTTCCCCACCCGCGAGCTGTTCCAGACCAAGATCCGCGACTTCGACCTGATCATCTTCGACCGCTACAGCCAGCAGGGCGTGCTGCCGCAGATCTATTTCGACAATATCGTGCGCTATGTGCGTGCCGGCGGCGCGGTGCTGGTGGCGGCGGGCACCGATTATGTGGAGCCCGGTTCGCTCTACAACACGCCGCTGGAGGAGATCCTGCCCGGCATTCCCACCGGCGAGACCACCACCGAGCCCTATCATGCCCGCCTCACCGAGCCGGGCAAACGCCACCCTGTGACCCGCGCCTTGCCCGGCGCGCAGGCCAACCCGCCGGAATGGAGCCGATTCTTCCGCGTGATCGATGCGGATGCGCGCTCGGGAACGGCAATCCTGTCCGGCCCCGGCGAAAAGCCGGTCCTGATCCTGGACCGCGTCGGCGAGGGCCGCGTGGCCCTGCTTCTCTCAGACCATTTCTGGCTGTGGGCACGCGGCTATGAGGGCGGCGGCCCCTATATCGACCTGCTGCGGCGCCTCTCCCACTGGCTGATGAAGGAGCCGGACCTTGAAGAAGAGCGGCTGAAACTCTCCACCGCCGGCCGGGATCTGGTGATCGAACGTCAGACCATGGGAGAGAGCGTGCCCCCGGCCCGCATCACCCCGCCCACCGGCCCGGAGCGCACGGTGACGCTGGCGCAGGTGGAGCCGGGCCTCTGGCGCGGCACCACGCCGGCGGACCAGCTCGGCCTGTGGCGCGCCGCCAACGGCACGCTGAATGCCCTCGTCAATATCGGCCCGCTGAACCCCAAGGAGTTCTCGGAGGTGACGAGCACGCGGGACGTTCTGGCGCCGGTCGCCGCCGCCACCGCCGGCGGCATCTGGCGACTGTCCGACCTATCCGGCAGCGTGCCCCGCATCGTTCCCGTCACGTCGGGAGACCGCCTGATGGGTGATGACTGGATGGGCCTGCGCACCCGCGACGTGAGCGTGGTCACCGGTATCGGCCTGTTCCCGGTCTTTGCCGGCCTGTCGGGGCTGATGCTGCTGCTCGGGCTCCTGACCCTGAGCTGGGTC
>NCCY01000410.1 GCA_002279855.1 Rhizobiales bacterium 12-68-15 | reverse complement strand
CACGCGGGTCCCGCTCGGGCCGCACCGCCTGGCAATATGTGCAGGATCTCGCCGGCCGTCTCGGCCTGAACCTGACGGCGGCCGGCGCCTGATGGCGCCAGCCCCCGCGATGTCCGCCGGGATCTGAGGTCTGCGCCCGCTCTGCGGGCGCGTTTGCCGCGACGTCATGAGGCAGTCTCTGCCTCATGAGACACGCATCCCGCGCGAAGCCGGGACGCACTTCGCGATCGACCGGCGCCGGACGGCGCGGCAGGAGAGCCATAAAGCCCGTGAGCCATGCTCACGGGCTTTTCGCTGTCAGTTACGTGTGACGATGCAGGTGCCGCCCTGGGCCTGAAGGGCGTTGCAGAGGTTGTTGGCTTCGTCGCGGCTGGCAAACGGGCCGACCTGGGCGCGGAAATAGATGCCTCGATCTCCCAGATCCGCCCGCTTCACTGTCGCCTTGTAGGTGCCGAGGAGCTGCGGATAGCGGGTCTGCAACACCTTGAACGAACCGAGCGCGTCGGCTTCCGACTTCTGCGAGGAGACCTGCACCACATAGGCGCCGGTGGCCGTGGCGGGCGGCGGCGCGATGTTCGCCTGTGCGCCGGCGGCGGCAGGTGCTGCGGCAGATGTGGTGGGGGCCTCCACGGGAATGCCCTGCCCCGTCGTGGAGACGGTCTGCACCGTGCGGGGTGCGGGGACCCCAGCCGGAATGGGATTCTGCGTCGGAGCATAGGCCGTGGGCGCGACGCCCCCGGTGGCGGGCGCCGATGCCGGAACGGCGGAGGCGGGCGCGATGGATCCGTCGGACCGCACGGCCTCGCGTGGCACCACTTTTTCCTGCCCGGCAGCACCCTGCCCGCCCACGCGGTCATAGATCAGCTTCTGGCTGTCGGAACCCGGCGCCGTCGGCGTCGGACCGGCCACCTTGCTCGGCGCCGTATCCGCCTTAATGACGGGTGCGGAATCCGATGCGGCGCTGTTCCCACCCCCGCCACCGGAGCTGAAGGCCACGATGCCCGCCGTGGCCGCCACACCGACGCCGATCAGCGCTGCGACGGCGATGAGCGCGATGCGGGTGCGGTTTCGCGGGGCTTCTGTCTCATAAACCTCTTCGCCATGGGGCGGCATATAGCCGTCATCGCCATAAGCGGGATCGTAGGTGTCGTCATAATCCTCATAGCCGTCCTGCGCGGGCGCCGGAGCCCGGGCCGGGGTCGCGGCAGCGCCATAGGCCGTGCGCTGCGCATCACGCGGGTCGGGCTCGCGCGGATCATAATCGCGCGGATCGTAGTCGTCCTCGTAGTCCGCATCCGTGCGGACCGGTTCGGCCGGCGGGGGCTCAGGCTTGCGGGCGAGAGAGCCATAGCCAAGGCGCACC
>NCCY01000220.1 GCA_002279855.1 Rhizobiales bacterium 12-68-15 | reverse complement strand
GAGACGAACGCGCGATTTGACGGTCCCGAGCGGGATGCCAAGCTCACGCGCGATCTCGGCATGCGCCTTGTCGCTGAAGAAGGACAGGCGCACGATGGCGGCCTGTTCGGTGGAAAGGGTTGAAAGGGCTGCGCGGACCCTTGTTTCGCGCTCGACGGTCAGCACCAGTTCCTCGCCGGTCGGCGCCTCGTCCGGCTCGTCCGCGGGTTCGGCATCGCTCGAGATGGCGATGCGATCCCGCCGCAGATGATCGATCCGCAGGTTCTTGGCGATGGTGAAGATCCAGGTGCCCGCCCCGGCACGGGCCGGATCGAACAGGGCCGCCTTGCGCCACACCTGAAGCAGGGTCTCCTGCGCCAGTTCTTCCGCTACATTCGGCGCCATGGAGCTCCTCATGTAGAAGGATTTCAGGCGCGGGGCGAAATGGCGGTACAGCAGCGTGAAGGACTTGCGGTCCTTGCTCGCGGCGATGGCGACGATGCATTGTGCCAGCTCTGCGGGCGACAACACACCCTCGCTCTCAAGCCCGGCCGTCACGAGCGCACCCGCCTTCGCCATGAGGCGCACGGGCCGCTTGACGCGGAGGGATAAAGGTCCAGCAGCATTCATACCCCGTCATACGCAACGCTTGAGTTCGCGGATCACAGGTGATCCGGCAGAAAGACGGCGACGTATATTTCAAAGCTGTAACGCGACGACCCCGGTCCCGCAAAGGTGTTGGATGAATATATCGCCCGGGCGTGTCAGGCCCCAGTCGCCGCTTCGCATCGCTGTCATCGGAAGCGGCATTTCCGGCCTTTCCGCCGCCTGGCTCCTGTCCCGGCGCCATTGTGTCACGCTGTATGAGGCGGAGCGCCGGCTTGGCGGCCACAGCCATACAGTGGACGCCCATGGCGTGGCGGTTGATACCGGGTTCATCGTCTATAACGAGAAGACCTATCCCAACCTGACCGCCCTGTTCACGCATCTGAATGTGGTGACCAAGGACGCCGACATGTCGTTCGCCGTGTCGCTGGATGGCGGGCGGCTGGAATATTCGGGCGACGGGCTCACGGGGCTGTTCGCGCAGAAGCGCAATCTCGCCAGCCCGCGCTTCTATGGCATGTTGCGCGACCTCGTCCGCTTCTATCGGGAAGCCCCGCGGCAGATCGCGGCGGCCGATGGGATGACGCTTTCTGCCTATCTCGATGCGGGCGGCTATGGCGCGGCCTTCCGCGACGATCACCTTTTCCCCATGGCGGCCGCCATCTGGTCTACGCCCTCGGCGCGGATCGGTGACTATCCGGCGGCATCCTTCATCCGCTTCTTCACCAATCACGGCCTGCTGCAACTCACCAAACGCCCGCTGTGGCGGACCGTGGATGGCGGCAGCCGCAGCTACGTGACGCGGATGGTGGACGACATGGACGCCACCATCATCCATTCCGATCCCGTCGTGCGGGTTCAGCGCGCCGAGGGGCGGGTCTGCGTCCGTGTGAAAAGCGGCGAGCAGCGCTCCTACGACCATGTGATCCTCGCCACCCATGCGGATCAGGCGCTGTCCCTGCTGTCCGATCCCAGCGAACCGGAAGAGCGGCTGCTTGGCGCCTTCGGCTACACCACCAATGAGGCCGTGCTCCACAGCGATCCGGCATTCATGCCCCGCCGGCAAGCGGCCTGGGCGGCGTGGAATTATCTGTCGGAAGGACGCGGGCAGGACCGCAAGCTGTCCATGACCTATTGGATGAACGCGCTCCAGTCCCTGCCCCACCGGCACCCGCTGTTCGTGACCCTCAATCCCGCCCGCCCCGTGACACCCGAACGCGTGATCCGGCGTGAGGTGTACGAACATCCCGTGTTCAACCTGCCGGCGGTCGCGGCCCAGCAGCGGCTGTGGTCGCTTCAGGGCCAGCGCAACACCTGGTTCTGCGGCGCCTATTTCGGCGCCGGCTTCCATGAGGACGGCCTCCAGGCCGGCCTTGCGGTGGCCGAGGCCCTCGGCGGGGTCCGCCGGCCCTGGACCGTTGCGGAGGAATCCGGCCGCATCCATCTCGGCGCCCCCGTTCCGGTGGAGATGCCGGCGGATCTGGAGCTGGTGTCATGAGCGCGCCCGCGCGCCCGCTCGCATCCGCGCTGTTTGCGGGCGACGTGATGCACCGGCGGGTGCGCCCGCGCCACCACCGGCTCGCCTATCGGGTGCTCTCGCTGCTGATCGACCTCGACGAGATGGACGCGGTCACCGCACGCCTGCGCCTGCTTTCGCGCAACCGTTTCAACCTGTTCAGCATCCACGACCGGGATTTCGGCGACGGCTCGTCCCGGCCGCTGAAGGAACAGGTGGAGGCCCATATGAGGGCGGCCGGGATGGCGCCCGATGGCGGCCCCGTCCGGCTGTTCTGCATGCCGCGCATGCTGGGCTACACCTTCAATCCGCTCAGCGTCTATTTCTGCCATGACCGGGCGGAGCGTCTCGTCGCCATCCTCTATGAAGTGTCGAACACCTTCGGCGAGCGGCATTCCTATCTGCTCCGCGTGACGCAGGACGAGGACGGCACCGTGCGCCAGCAGGCGCAGAAGTGCTTCTTCGTCTCTCCCTTCATGGATATGGCCCTGACTTATGGATTCCGGGTGCGCCCGCCGCAGGAGCGCTACCAGCTGTCCATCACCGTCAGCGACGCGGAGGGGCCGGTCCTCACCGCCGTCCACAGGGCGGAGCGGGTGCCGCTCAGCGATCGCAGCCTCGCGCGTGCTTTCCTTGCATTCCCCATGGTGACGATGAAAGTGGTCGCGGGTATCTATTGGGAAGCCGCGAAGATCTGGGTCAAGGGCGTGCCGCTCCGGCGCAAGCCCGCGCCTCCGGTTGACGCGGTGACGTTCGAGCCCCCTCCCACAGGACCGGCCCGTCATGTCGCCTGACCCGCTTCCCTCCCTCCGCCCCGCCGATGGCGCGCGCGGTCCCCTTCCCCGGATTGGCGCCTTCCTGCTGCGCCGTGCGCTCGCGCAGCTCCCCTGCGGCGAGATCACGGTGACGCTGCCGGACGGCGCCAGTGTGCGCCATGCCGGCAGCGAACCCGGGCCCACCGCCCGCGTCAGCATCCACCGCTGGCGGACCGTGTCAAAGCTGCTGACCGGCGGCGATATCGGCCTCGCGGAATCCTTTGCAGCCGGCGACTGGACCACCCCGGACCTCACCGCCGTGCTGGAATTCGGCGCCGTGAATGCCGAGCGGGTGGAGCGGCTCGTGGCGGGCTCCGCGCCGGTGCGGCTCTGGAACCTCGCGCGCCATGGCGTCAGGCGGAACTCGCGGTCCGGCAGCCGGCGCAACATCACCTTCCATTACGATCTCGGCAATGCGTTCTACGAGCTGTGGCTCGACCGCAGCATGACCTATTCCTCCGCAATCTATCCGACGCCCGACGCGGCGCTTGAGGTGGCCCAGCAGACCAAGATCGCCCGCATCGCGGATCTGCTGGAGGTGAAGGAAGGCCAGAGCGTTCTGGAGATCGGCAGCGGCTGGGGCGCGCTTGCGCTGCATCTCGCCGGGCGCGGAGCCCATGTGACCGGCGTCACCCTTTCGCAGGAGCAACTGGCGGGGGCGAAAGCCCTGCCGGCTCCGGCGGGCGCGGCGGGCAGCGCGGATTTCCAGCTGAAGGACTATCGCGACGTGGACGGCACGTTCGACCGCATCGTGTCCATCGAGATGATCGAGGCGGTGGGCGAAAAATACTGGCCGCGCTATTTCGAGGCGCTGCGCGAGCGGCTGAAGCCCGGCGGTCTCGCGGTCCTGCAAGTCATCACCATCGCGGAAGAGCGGTTCGAGAGCTACAAGCGCAGCGCCGACTTCATCCAGCGCTACATCTTTCCCGGCGGCATGCTGCTGACCCCCTCCATCATCGCCGAGCAGGGGCAGCGCGCCGGCTTGTCGCTGGCATCCAGCGAAACCTTCGGCGACAGCTATGCCCGCACGCTGGCTGAATGGCGCCGCCGCTTCCTGGCGCAGGCGGACACTCTGGAGAAGATGGGGTTCGACCTCACCTTCCGCCGCATCTGGGAATACTACCTCTCCTATTGCGAGGCGGGCTTCCGGAGCGGCGCGATCGACGTGGGTCTTTACAAGCTACGGGGATGAGGCGGGCGAAGCATATCCGGCCACCTCATCCCCGAACGCGGATCAGTCCACCCGCGACCAGCTCACATTCCGGCAGATCAGGCCGCCGATGACGCAGCCGCGCGTGCTGAGGCGGTCGGGCTCCACCTTGATCCCCATGGAATAGGTGAGATTACGCTTGGCATCATAGGCTTCGCCCGCCAGCGTATCGTCGTCCTTGGGCTTCACGCTCATGACAAGCTTGTCCCCCACGGCCTCGCCTCCGGACGGATCCTTGATCCAGAGATTGATGGCGCAGATATCGGATCCGCAGGGCGCCATGCGGACGCGGGCATTGCCATCGCCGCGCATCCAGATGCCCATGGGATCAGGGCCGGCCGCAAACGCGGGACCGGCGAGCGCGCCGGCAACGAGGCCGGCGGCGAAGGGAGCGGCAGGTAATATGCGCATCGTTTCAACCTTTCCTCGTGGTTGAACGAGTTACGCCCGGGACCCGGTTCTGGATCCGGGCCTCAGCGTTTCGTGATGACGGGATTCATCTGCGAACCCTCTCCGGACTGATCCAGCGCAAGCGCGGCCGCGTACCTTGCGGGTATGTCCGGGGGAACCCCATGTTCCGCGCCGGCCGTCGAGACGAGGGTTCCCCATGTCCGTGATGCCTCCCGCCTCCGCCCAGCCTGAACAGTCTGACCGCCCCACCGCGCAGGAACGCGCGGGGCAAGTGGCCGTGGAACGCGCGCTCTCGGAGCTGCGCTCCGGACGGGCGGTGCTGGTGGAAGCCGGCGGCGAGCAGGCGCTCGTGCTCGGGGCCGAGGCGCTCGATCCCGAGAGCGCGGCCCAACTGGCCTGCGCCAGCCCGCTCACCGCGCGCCTCGCCTTGCCGCTGGCCATGCAGGTGGATGCCCGCATCGATGCGCCGGTGGCGCCCGCGACGGCGCTGGACGAGGCAGCGCTCGAATTGCTGCGCCTCGCTCTGGTTCTACCCGCCGCCGTCATCGCCCCGGTCGCGCCCGGCGCCGCCCATGCGGATGCGTTGCGGGTGGCGGAAGCCGACATCCTTGCCTACCGCGCCCGCGAGGTACGGGCGCTGCGCATGGTGGGCCGCGCTCCGGTTCCCCTTGAAGACGCGCCGCGCACAGAGTTCGTGGTGTTCCGGGGCGGCGAGGGCCTGCGCGATCAGGTGGCCATCATCGTCGGCACGCCCGATCTCTCGGCGCCGGTGCCCGTGCGGCTGCACTCCGCCTGCCTGACCGGCGACCTGTTCGGCTCGCTCAAATGCGATTGCGGCGACCAGCTGCGCGGCACGGTCGCCCGCATGGCGGAAGGCGGCGGCGGCATCCTGCTCTATCTCGACCAGGAAGGGCGCGGCAACGGCATCGCCAACAAGATGAAGGCCTACAAGCTCCAGTCCGAAGGCTACGACACCTATGATGCGGACGAGGTGCTCGGTTTCGGGCTCGACCAGCGCCGCTTCGACTTTGCCGCGCGCATGCTGGCCCTTCTCGGGGTGCGGCAGGTGGAGCTTCACACCAACAATCCCGAGAAGATCGGCGCGATGAAGGCGGCGGGCATCGAGGTGACCGGCGAGGCGCGCGTCATCGGCCGGCTCAATCCGGAAAATGTCCGCTATCTCGCCTCCAAGCGCGACCGGGCACAGCATCGCATCGACATCGGCGGCTGACGGTCAGCCGCCGATGGTATGCCGCTCAGTGTGCGCAGCCGAGCCTGCGCGCCAGCAGGGCGTCCAGTGAAAACGCGCCTGGCCCGCGGGCGATGAGCAGCAGGAAGCAGGTGGCCCAGACCCCGTGGGTCGGCCACGCATCGGGATAGACAAGGAACTGGATCACCAGCGTCATCCCCAGAAGGGCGGCCGCCGACAGGCGGGTGGCAAGGCCGAGCACCAGCAGAACCGGAAACAGGTGCTCAGCCACCGCCGCCAGATGCGCCGCCAGATAGGGATCCAGTACCGGCAGGCGATACTCTTCCTGAAACAGCAGGACGGCACTCTCGCTCACCTGCCAGCCTTCCAGCTTGGTCTGGCCCGACTGCCAGAACACCGCTGCGGGAAACAGCCGCGCACAGAGAGAGACGAACGACAGGGGGATGGCGTCCAGCCGGTCCCGAACGGCCCACAGGCCGCTCCATTTCCCGGCCGGAGCGCTGGAATGGGCGATATCAAGGCTCATGGGACGGATCCTCCGAAGGAATGAGACGGCAGGCGAGCGCGCCGCCGATCAGGAGCGCGAGGGCCTGTGAGAGGTCGAAATCCGGCACGCCCGCGCC
>NCCY01000007.1 GCA_002279855.1 Rhizobiales bacterium 12-68-15 | reverse complement strand
TCGTCCGCCCACGCCGCCGGGCGGATGTCGTGCCACCAGTCGGCATCCACGATGAAGCGCTGGCCGAGGCCCTGTTCGGCCGGGATGAGGCCGTGGCGGGCGAAGAAGGGCAGGCCGCGCAGGAACAGCCGGTCGCTGCGTCCGGGCCGCCCGCGGGCGGCGGGATCGGTGGAGTCAAGCTCAGCGGAGGCGCTTGCGCCGGGGTCGCTGCTGTCCGTCATGGGCACCGATCCGTCATCAGGAGTGTCCCGTCATCATGGTCAAGTCTGTGCCCGAAAAATGTCGCCGGCGCCATGGTGGCGCGCGGGCTCAGGCCGTAAGGCCGGTGAGGCGGCGCACGGCGGCAAGGCGCTCCTCCACGCCCGCGCGGGCCGCCTCGAAGGTCGGGCCGGTGGCGCGCGCGCTGCAGATGATCCCGCCCTCGGCGATCACGGTGCCCGCCGCGTTGCGGTCATGCACCCCCTCGGGCCAGTCCATGGCGGGGATCATCACGTCGCGGTCTGCATAGAGCAGGCCGGTGGCGGTGACGGCCGCGTGGGCGGGAAGCGCCTGCGGCAGCTTTCCGCCGCAGGCCGCCAGATGCAGCGCCAGCAGGGGCGGCAGCGGCGCCACGTCGAGCACGTCCAGCGCGGCGCTAGGGCGCGGGTCGGCGCTGAGCAGCCACCAGCCGTCCGGGCTGCAGATCACGTCGAACGAGACCAGCCCCACCAGCCCGCAGGCGAGCGCGATGCGGGTGACGGCGGCGAGGATGTCCCGTCCCTGTCCATGGGGCAGCGGCACGGCGCCCGCGCCGCCGCCGAGGCGGAAGGGCGCGCCCTCTACCGGGGCCGTCCATTGCCGCACGGCACCCACGACGCGCACGTCCTTGCCGGTCGAGACGAGGACGAGGGAATAGGTCTCCCCCGTCACCTTCCGCTGGAGATAGCTGCCGGGCGCGGGCGGGGAGAGATCGCCCTCCGCGCGGGCCTGCACATGGCCGCCGCCGAGGCCGCCGATGGTCTTTTCCATCAGGGAATGGCGGGCGAGGTCGCCGGACGGCGCCTCCAGCGACACCTGCGGGAATGGAATCCGCAGGTGCCCGCAGAGCGCGGCGAGGGCGATGGGGTCTTTGAGCACCCGCACCATCTGGGCCATGTTGCCGAGGATGGGATTGCGCTCGCTGATGCGCTGCATGAGCGCGGTGTCCTGCTCGAAGCCGCGCCCCAGCACCACCGGCAGGCCGGGCGGGGAGAGCGAATGGAGCGCCTGGATCAGGTCGTCGCCGTCGAAGGCAAGGCCGCCCTTCTTGTGCACGCGCACGCAGCGGGCCGCATGGGCGCAGGTGTCGAGGTCGGCGAACAGGTCGAGCGCGAGGGCGGACAGGCCGGCGCGGGCAGCGCTGGCGGCCAGCGGACGCGCGGAAAGGGCGATGACGGCAAGATCCATGGACAGGCTCCCCGTTCTTGTCAGGCCGGGCGCAGGCGCGGCGGGACGGGCAGGACAGGAGACCGCCCGGCGGGGGGCGAGCACGAATGTCGGACGGGCACAGGCCCGCGGGCGCGGGAAACCCGCGCGGGTCAGGCGGACAGGGCGGCCGAGAGGCGCTCCGCATGCTCGGCGAGCACGGCCATGTCTTCCTTGATGCTGGCCGCCGGCTTCAGCGGCACGCCGGCCACGCGGGGGATGACGTGCATGTGGAGATGGAACACCTCCTGCCCGCCGGCCGCCTCGCTGAACTGCATCAGCGTGATACCGTCGGCCCGGAACACCGCCTTGCCGGCCTTCGCCACCTTCTGGGCCACCTGCGCCACATGGGCGAGGTCGTCGGGTGCGATGTCGAGGATGTTGCGGGCGGGGGCCTTGGGGATCACCAGCGCATGGCCCGGCGCGCGGGGCATGATGTCGAGGAACGCGAACGCCCGCTCGTCCTCGTAGATCTTGAAACAGGGAATCTCGCCCCGCAGAATTCGGGCGAAGATGTTCTGCGGATCGTAGGCGGGCGCTGAAGTCATCGGCCTCTCCTCGCTGATGGGCCTCTGCCGGCGGGTGACCTGCTCCGGCGACGGCCTCTTGGCTGTTCGATGTCGCATCGCAGGCGCGGGCGCACGGGTCAAGCCCCGTACCGTGGTGCGCGGCCCCGGATCGGGCGACCGGGGAACCGCTCCGCCGCCCGCGAAACCGCTTTATTGCTGCCGCTGGCTCTGGGACGCGCGGGCCTTGCCGGGACGCGCTTCCTGCACCTTCACATCCTGCCGGGTGGTCTCGCCAATGCCCTTGAGCATGTCCACGCCCGACGAATCGAGCCCGGCGGAGACGCGCACATAGCGCTCGGTGGCGCAGACCGAGCGGCCGCAATCGAAGGCGATCCAGCCGATCTTGGGCACGAACGCCTCCGCCCATTCGCGGGCGAAGCCTTCGCCGTCCTCATCCGCCACATAGCCTCCCACATGGCGGGCGGGGATGCCGAGATGCTGGGCGCTGGCGACGAACAGGTGCGTCAGGCCGCCGGCGCAGGCGGTCTTCGCCTTCAGCGCGTCCGCCGCGCTTGCCGCCGCCGTGCCGACAAGGCGCGGCTCTTCCTTCACCTCGGCATTGATGATGCTCATGAGCGCATGGAGCCGGCCGAGTTCATCGCCGGCGGCATCAAGCACGAGGCGGGCGAAGGCGCCCACTTCCGGCGTCACGGTGGTGCTGAGGGTGGGGCGCAGGAACAGGGTGGGCGGGAAGCGCTCCACCGTGCCGCGCACGATGCCGGTGGTGTCCTGCGTATCCACCTCGCCGGCGGCCACGAGCACGATCTCGGCGCCGGGCGCCTCCACGGTGAAGGTGTGGGTCAGGTTGCCGAACGCATCCTCGTGGGGATGCATGCGGGTATCGGGCTGCACATCCAGCGCCCAGCGCTGCACATACTGGCCCTCATGGTTGCGCGGCGTCACGCGAATGGTGGCGATGGCGGTGCGCGTGCCCTTTTTCAGGGTGTGCACCAGTTCGTGTCGGACCCTTACGCGCATCGCGTCCTCTCAATCGCGGCGGCGATGGGGCCGGCGCCTGCGTCCTCCGCGCGCGCCGTGCCCACTCCCCCTCTGTCCCGTGTGAGCCAAGGCTCGGCCGGACCTCACGTCAGGTGAGATACTGCTCGGTGATCTCGGCTCCGAGCTTGTTGTTGTCGGAAATGAAGTTGGAAATGAATTCGTGCAGACCCGTATGGAACACGTCGTCGATGGTCTGGTTGGTCAGCCGTCCGCGAATGGTGCGGGCCAGCCGCTGGGCCGGGCCCTGCCGGCCATAGGCATCGGCAATGTCGTCCAGCGATGTGGTCAGCGCCTCGTAGCAGCTCGCCAGCGAGCGCGGCATGGCGCGGTTGAGGATCAGCAGGTCCGCCACCAGCCAGGGCTTCACCGAGTCGCGATAGACCCAGTGGAAGGCCGTCAGCGCCGAGACCGAGCGCAGGATCGAGGCCCACTGGAAATAGTCGAGCGGGCCGCCGACCTTTTCCTTCTCCGGCAGCAGTACGTGATACTTCACGTCGAGGATGCGCGCGGTGTTGTCCGCCCGCTCCATATGGGTGCCGGTGCGCGCGAACCAGAAGGCGTCGTTGCGCAGCATGGTGCGGTGCATGGCACCGTCGAAGCGCAGGGACGTTTCCTTCACGAAGGCGAGGAAGCGCGTCAGCTCGTCCCGGGTCATCGCCCGGTCGGGGAAGCCGCGCAGCTCAATCCAGGACGAGTTGATGGCGTCCCACATCTCGGAGGTCAGCGCGGTGCGCACGGAGCGCGCATTGGTGCGCGCCACCTCGAAGCAGTTGCGGATGGAGGTGGGGTTCTCCGGATCAAGCGCGATGAAGGAGACCACATTCTCCTCGCTCGCCTGGTCCAGAGACCCGTATTTCTCCACGAACTGGTCGGCGCAGCCGGCGGTCAGGACCACGGAACTCCACTCATTGGTGGAGCCGCCATAAGTCACCGGCAGGTAGGAGAGGCGCTGGGCCACGTCGAGAATGCGCGCGAGGCAGTCCGCGCGCTCCACGTAGCGGGTCAGCCAGTAGATGTTGTCGGCGGTGCGAGAGAGCATGTCGGGCTCGTCAATCGAAGAGGCGTTGCGGCGCGCGGGCGCGCCGGATGAGCGAAAACCTGATCAGGCGTCGAGCACCCAGGTATCCTTGGTGCCGCCGCCCTGGCTGGAATTCACCACCAGTGATCCCTCCTTCATGGCAACGCGGGTGAGCCCGCCGGGGACGATGCGCACGCGGTCCGAGCCCGAGAGGATGAAGGGCCGCAGGTCCACATGGCGGGGCGCCACGCCCTCTTCCACCAGCGTCGGGCAGGTGGAGAGCGCCAGCGTCGGCTGGGCGATGAAATTGTCCGGATCATGCTTGAGCTTGGCGCGGAACACCTCGATCTGCGCCTTGTCCGCCTTGGGACCGACCAGCATGCCGTAGCCGCCGGAGCCGTGCACTTCCTTCACCACCAGCTCTTCCAGATGGTCGAGCACATATTTCAGGTGTTCCGGCTCGCGGCAGCGCCAGGTGGGCACGTTGGGCAGCAGCGGCTCCTCGCCGAGATAGAAGCGGATGATGTCCGGCATGTAGGAATAGACCGCCTTGTCGTCGGCCACCCCGGTGCCCACCGCATTGGTGAGCGTCACGTTGCCGGCCTGATAGGCGCTCATCAGCCCCGGCACGCCCAGCACGCTGTCCGAGCGGAAGGCGAGGGGGTCGAGGAAGTCGTCATCGAGGCGGCGATAGATCACGTCCACCCGCTTCGGCCCCTCGGTGGTGCGCATGAAGACGATGTTGTCCTTCACGAACAGGTCGCGCCCTTCCACCAGGTCCACGCCCAGCTTGTCGGCGAGGAAGGAGTGTTCGTAATAGGCCGAATTGTAGATGCCCGGCGTCAGGATCGCGACATTCGGCTCGGAGCCGCCGCGCGGGGAGAGCGAGCGCAGGGTCGCCAGCAGGTCGTCGGCATATTTGTCGACCGGCGCCACCTTGTTGAGGGAGAACAGCTCCGGGAACAGCCGCAGCATGATCTCCCGGTTCTCCAGCATGTAGGAGACGCCGGACGGCGTGCGGGCATTGTCTTCCAGCACGTAGAAGGTGTCCGGATCGGTCCGCACGATGTCGATGCCGGCGATGTGCACGTAAAGGTCGTGCGGCACGCGCTGGCCGTTCATTTCCGGCCGGAAGGCGGGGTTCTTGTAGACGAGGTCTTCCGGGATGATGCCGGCGCGCAGCACGTCGCGCTTGCTGTAGACGTCCTTGATATAGAGGTTCAGCGCCTTCACGCGCTGTTCGAGACCGCGCGAGAGGCCGGTCCATTCCTCGTTGGTGATGATGCGCGGCACGATGTCGAAGGGGATCAGACGCTCCTGCGAATTCTGCTCCCCATAGACCGCGAACGTGATCCCGATGCGGCGGAAAATGAACTCGGCTTCCTTGCGCCGCTGGTTCAGGACCTCCTGGGGCACCTTGCTCAGCCACTCGGAAAGCGCTTCGTAGGCCGGCCGGACTGTTCCGTCCTCACCCGTCATTTCATCGAAAATACGCCGCATATGGACTGCCACTCCGCTTCGCCTCAACGTATGTACAAACATCGTGCCAAGGGAAGAGGAAAGCGTGCGGTTGCAGTGCGAGAATTGGCCCCGTGCATCGGGGTGACTATTTTCTATGCAGATCGGGCGCCGGTGCCTTTGTACCAAGCAGGAGGAATGCATGAACGAGGCAGAGGTTCCCCCCGTTACCGCCGCCATACTGGTGATCGGTGACGAGATCCTTTCGGGACGCACCAAGGACAAGAATATCGGGCATATCGCCGAGCGCCTGACAGAGGTGGGAATCGACCTCAAGGAAGTGCGCGTGGTGCCGGACGAGGAGGACGAGATTGTCGCCGCGCTCAATGCGCTGCGGGTGAAGTTCGATTACGTCTTCACCACCGGCGGCATCGGCCCGACCCATGACGACATCACGGCCGATGCGGTCGCGAAGGCGTTCGGGGTGGGCATCGACGTGGACCCGCGCGCCCGCGACATGCTGCTGGAATACATCGCCGAAAAGGACCTCAACGAGGCCCGCCTGCGCATGGCCCGCATCCCGTTCGGTGCATCGCTGGTGGTGAACCCGGTGTCCAAGGCGCCCGGCTTCAATATCGGCAATGTCTATGTGATGGCTGGCGTGCCGCGCATCATGCACGCCATGCTTGAGGCGATCATCCCGACCCTGCGGACGGGCGTGCCCATGCTCTCGCGCACCGTGCTGGCCAATGCCAAGGAAGGCGACATCGCCGCCCCGCTCGGCGACATCGCCAAGCGCAACCGGGATGTCATCATCGGCTCCTATCCCTTCCTCGGCGAGACCGGCCCCAACACCAACATCGTCGTGCGCTCGCGCTCCGAGGCGCGGGTGGAGGCGGTGGCCGCGCTGGTCGCCGAGATGCTCGTCGCGGTGGGGGCCGCAAAGGTGTCCTGACGCCGGGGGCGGAAAACCCCGCCCGTGCGACGACAGGGGAGGTTGCGGAACGTTGCCGCGCCTCCCAAATCCCGTAATGCCGCCTTATCGTCCGGAGCCTGCCCCATGAACATGAAGTTCGGCCATGCCCAGCCCTTCACGCGCCTCGAAGATCCGGCGCTGCTGACCGGGGCGGGGCGCTTCGTGGCCGATGCCGCGGCGGCCGTCGGCGCTGCGGCCGCCTTCATGGTGCGCTCGCCTTATGCTCATGCCGCCTTCGCCTTCGCCAATCTGGACGCGGTGCGCGCGCGGCCGGGCGTGCGGCTGGTGCTGACGGCGGAGGATATGGCCGGCACCGGCGCCATGCCGCTCGGCGCGGTGGTCCCGGTGGTGGGCGAGGATCACATGTGGAACCCGCAGCGGCCGATTCTGGCCGCCGGCATCGCCCGGCATGTGGGGGATGGCATCGCCTTCATCGTGGCCGACACGCTGGACGCCGCCCGCGATGCGGCCGAGGCGCTGGAGATCGACTGGGAGCCGCGCGAGGCGGTGGCGGACATGGAGGCCGCGCTGGCGGACGGCGCCCCGGCGGTGTGGCCGCAGCGGGCCGGCAACGCCGCCTTCACCAGCGAGATCGGCGATGCGGCGGCGGTGGACCAGGCCTTCGCCTCCGCCGCGCGGGTGGTGCGGGTGCGCCTCGTCAACAACCGGGTGGTGACCAATTATCTGGAGCCGCGCGGCGTGCTGGCCGAGGTGGAGGAGAGCGGGCGCGTGCGCCTCACCCTCGGCAGCCAGGGCAGCCATCGCCTGCGCGATGCGGTGGCCAAGATGCTCCACTGGCGCAAGGAAGACCTGCGCGTCATCACGCCCGATGTGGGCGGCGGCTTCGGCACCAAGATGTTTCCCTTCCCGGAATATCCGCTGGCGGCGGTGGCCGCGCGCCGGCTCGGCACGCCGCTGGCGTGGATCTGCGACCGCAACGAGCATTTCCAGGCCGACAGCCACGGCCGCGACAACATCACCACGGCGGAACTGGCGCTCGACGCGCAGGGGCGGTTCCTCGGCCTGCGGGTGGAGACGCTCGCCAATATGGGCGCCTATCTCAGCTTCTACGGCCCGTTCGTTCCGGTGGGCGGCGCGCGCATGCTGCCCGGCGTCTATGACATCCGCGCCTTCCATGTACGGGTGCGCGGGGTCTACACCCACACCGTTCCGGTGGATGCCTATCGCGGCGCGGGACGGCCGGAGGCGGCCTATGTGATCGAGCGGCTGGTGGATGCCGCCGCCCGCGAGACCGGCATCGCGCCGGAGGAACTGCGCCGGCGCAACTTCATTCCCCCGTCCGCCATGCCCTACGACACTGCGTCGGGCCGGCGCTATGACAGCGGCGAGTTCGACGGCCACATGACGCGGGCGCTGGAGGTGGCCGATCATGCCGGCTTCCCCGCCCGCCGCGATGCGGCGGCGCAGGCCGGCAAGCTGCGCGGCTTCGGATTTGCCACCTATATCGAGGCCTGCGGCGGCGGCCTGCCGGAGCCGGCCTTCCTGATGCTCCGCAAGGACGGGCGCATCCGCATCAAGATCGGCTCGCAGGCGAGCGGGCAGGGGCACCAGACCGCCTATGCCCATCTCGCCGCCGCCCATCTGCGCCTGCCGCTGGATGAGGTGGAGGTGCTGCAGGGCGACACCGACGATCTGGAGCACGGCCACGGCACCGGCGGCTCGCGCTCCATTCCGGTGGGCGGCGCGGCGGTGGCGGGCGCGGCGCGCCGGCTGGCGGAGAAGCTGCGGACGCTGGGCGCCGATGCGCTGGAGGCGGACCCGGCGGATATGGAACTGGTGAATGGCGGGGTGGAAGTGGCCGGCACCGACCGCCGGCTCTCCTTCGCGGAACTCGCCGCCCTGCCCATCGCCACCGAGGACCGGGTGAGCGCGCAGGACGCCTTCACCCCGCCGGAAGCCACCTATCCCAACGGCACCCATGCCTGCGAGGTGGAGATCGAGCCCGAGACCGGCGAGGTGCGCATCCTGACCTATGTGGTGGTGGACGATTTCGGCGCCGTCATCACCCCGGCCATGCTGGAAGGGCAGGTGCAGGGCGGCATCGTGCAGGGCATCGGGCAGGCGCTGCTGGAGCGCACGGTCTATGATGCGGAGGGGCAATTGCTCACCGCCAGCTTCATGGACTATGCGCTGCCCCGGGCCGAGGACATTCCGGACCTGCATTTCGAGACCCGCAATGTCCGCTGCACCACCAATCCGCTGGGGGTGAAGGGGGCGGGGGAGGCCGGCGCCATCGGCTCCTGCCCGGCGGTGATGAATGCGGTGGTGGACGCGCTCTGGCGGGCGCGGGGCATTTCCCATCTGGACATGCCCGCGACCCCCGCCGCCGTGTTCGCGGCCCTGAACGCCGCGCAGCCCGCCTGAGGGCGCCTTCACGCTCGCGGGAGCGTGACCGGCAACGGTCTGGCTTCCAGACTGGAAGAATTTTAAAGCTGGGTGTCCCTTACCCAGCGGAGTCGCTCATGCGCGTCCTCTCCTTGCGTGCCCTGCTCGTTGCCGGCCTCGTTGTCCCGTTCGTCGCGGGCGCCGCCTTCGCGCAGTCCGATGTCATCAAGCAGCGCAAGGCGCTCATGTCCGCCATGGGCGACCAGACCAAGGCGGGTGCGGCGATCCTCAAGGGCGAGCAGCCCTATGACCCGGCGAAGGCCGCCGCCATCTTCAAGGCCTATACCGACGCCGCCAGCTTCAGCACCCTGTTCCCCGATGGCTCGGACAAGGGCGACACCAAGGCGGCCCCGGCCATCTGGAGCGACCGCGCCGGCTTCGATGCGCAGATGGCGAAGTTCAACAGCGCCGTTCAGGCCGGCCTGCCGCAGATCGGCACGGAAGCCGGCTTCAAGACCGCTTTTACGGCGGTGGCCGCCACCTGCCGCACCTGCCACAGCACCTATCAGGCGCGCTGAGCGCGGATGCCGTCCTGCCCCCTCTCCCGCAACGCGGGGGAGGGTGGGGGAGGGTGCGCCTTGGCGCAGGCATTGCGGACTGGGGAGGCGTGGACCGCGCCTGGTCTTCCCCCTCCCAACCCTCCCCCGCAAGCGGGAGAGGGCTTTACCGCGCTGCTCCCGCCTGTCTCCCCTTACGCCAGCGTCGCGAACGCATAGACGCCGCCGGCCGCCACCGCGAACACCAGCAGCGCCAGCCAGAGCGGCGCCATGCGCGGAGCGGCAAGGCCTGCGGGCAGCTTCTTCAGTCCCGTCACCATGGGCCGCACCAGGTCATGCCGCTTCAGCACCGCATAGGTGAGGATGGCTGCGACGTGCAGGACCACCGCCGCGAGAATGAGGTTGAAGTTGAATTCGTGCCATCCGGTGATCCGGTCGCTGAGATCCGGCCCCACCAGATAGGCGAGCGGCCCGTCGGTGAAGATGCCGTCGGTCGAGAACAGGCCGAGCCCCACCTGCACGAGGATCAGGGCCAGCATGGCGAGCACCATCAGCCCTCCGGCGGCGTTGTGGCCGATCTCCGTGTCGGGCTCGCGCTTCGTGATGTGGGCGAGATGGGCGAGCGCCGCGACCGGCGATTTCACGAACCGCACGAAGCGCGCCGTGTCGCTGCCGACGAAGCCCCAGACGAGCCGGAACAGCAGCAAGGCGAGGATGGCGTAGCCGCAGCGGAAGTGCCAGTCGATCCAGCCATTCTCCGCCGTAAACCAGGCGCCCGCGATCAGCGCCACCAGCGACCAGTGGAACAGGCGCGTCGGCGCATCCCACACCTTCACCCAACGTGTCGCCCCGTCCATGTCCTGCCTCGCTTCGGTTCCCCTGCACTTGAGCGAAGCGGCGGCCGCAAGGCAAGCGCCGATGCTCTGCACAAACGCGCGAGCCGCACCAACATGTTGCGAAACCGTGAAGAACCCGTCGGGTCCGCACTCATTTCCGCGTGCGCCTGCATCCAAAGCGAGGCTCATGGTGCAATGCATTCCGATGTTGCATGACTCCCCGGCCGCGCCCCGCGCTATAAGCCGTAAGGGCACCTTGCAATCGGATCGCGTCGCGGTCCGGGTGTCGGGCGCCCTGTCCCTCTTCAGAAGACCGACCTTCCGGCCCGGCGTCCCGCCCCGCCCGAGCAGGTCCGAGCGGCGAGACGCCGCGAGGCCATGATGAACATCCGCGCCGGTATCCTCTATCAGCTCTGCGCCACGCTCGCCTTCGCCGGCATGCAGGCTCTCGTGCGCGGTGTCGCAGACGCCGTGCCCAGCGGGCAGGTGGTGTTCGCCCGCAGCTTCATCGGCCTCGTGCCGCTGCTGGTGTGGCTCGCCTGGCGCGGCGAGCTTGGCAGCATCGCCACCCGCAATGTGGGCGGCCACATGGTGCGCGGCCTCGTGGGCGTGACCTCCATGTGGCTCGGCTTTGCCGCGCTCATCTTCATTCCGCTGGCCGAGGCGGTGGCCTTTTCCTATGTCACGCCGCTGGTCACCGTCATCCTCGCCGCGCTGGTCCTGCGCGAGGCGGTGCCGGCCTATCGCTGGGTGGCGGTGGGCATCGGCCTTGCCGGCATCGTCACCATGCTCCTGCCCATCTTCGGCACCCACGGGCTGGCGGAGGAGGGGGCGCTGATCGGTGTCGGCTGCGCGCTGGCGGCGGCGGTGCTCGCCGGCTTCGCGGTGACGCAGGTGCGCCGCCTGACGCCCACCGAGAGCACGGGCGCCATCGTGTTCTATTTCTCCGTGGTCGCCGCCCTCGCCAGCCTCGTGACGCTGCCGTTCTGGAAGCTGCCGACGCTGAACGAGGCCATCGCTCTGGTGGCCATGGGGCTGCTCGGCGGGGTGGGGCAGATTTTCCTGACCGCCGCGAACCGGGTCGCACCCGCCTCCGTGGTGGCGCCGTTCAATTATGCGACGCTGCTGTGGGCGGTGCTGTTCGGGGCGATGTTCTTCCGCGAATGGCCGCACCCGCTGGTGTTCTGCGGCGCCGCGCTGGTGGTGGCCTCCGGCGCGGGCATCGCGCTGCGCGAACATCGGGTGGAGCAGCGCGCGCGCTCCCGCACGCTGCCATGAGCGAGGGAACCGCATCCCCCGACGCGATGGCGGCCGAGCCGCCCAGCGTCGGCATGCTGTTCCTCACCTTCCTGCGCATCGCGCTCTCCGGCTTCGGCGGCGCGCTGCCCTTCGCCCGCCGGGAACTGGTGGAGCGGCACCGCTGGCTCGGTCCCACCGAGTTCAACGACCTTTTGTCCATCTGCCAGCTCATGCCGGGGCCGAACATCGTCAACATGTCCTTCTGCATCGGCTGGCGCTTCCAGCGCGCGGCGGGCGCGGCCGCCTCCTTCCTCGGGCTGATCCTGGCGCCCTGCATCATCGGCGTCTCGCTGACCGTCCTTTATCTGCATTACGGCCAGATCCCGCTGGTCTCCGCGATCCTGCGGGGCATTTCGGCGGCCGCCATCGGGCTGTTTCTCGGGCTTGGCGCCAAGATGGCCTATGCGGAACGGCGCAGCCCGCACATCCTGGTGTTCGCCGCCCTCGCCTTCATCGGGGCGGGGCCGCTCGGGGTGCCGCTGCTGGCGGTCATCCTGTTCCTCGCCCCCTTCTCCATCCTCGCGGCATGGCGGTGGTCCGCATGACGGCCCGCGATCCCCTGCTGGACTTCACCCTCGGGGTGTCCTTCCTCTCGTTCCTCGCCATCGGGGGAGCCAATGCAGTCATTCCGGAGCTGCATCGCCTCTCGGTGGACAGCGGCTGGATGAGCGACGGCATGTTCGCGGACCTGTTCGCCATCGCGCAGGTGACGCCGGGGCCGAACGTGATTCTGGTCACGCTGATCGGCTGGTATGTGGCGGGCTTTGCCGGCGCCTCCGCCGGAACGGTGCTGATGTGCGTCCCGGCGGGCATCTGCGCCTGCTTCATGTCCACCCTGTCCACGCGGTTCCAGGCCTCGCGGGTGCGCATCGCCATCCAGCGCGGACTTGCGGCGCTCACCGTCGGGGTGGTGCTGGCGAGCGCCTATATCCTGATGGGTGCCGCCGACAACAGCGCCTTCGCCTATGCCCTGACCGGGGCGGCGGCGGTGGCCTCGGTGCTGCTGCGGGCCAATCCGCTGGTCTACCTGCTCATCGGCGGGGCGGCGGGGGCGTTCGGGCTGGTGTAGGCTCAGAACGCCTTGAAGGTGATGATGGTGCGGGTGTCCTGGATACCGGGCACGCACTGCACCTTCTCGTTCACGAAATGGCCGATATCGGTGCCCTCGGGCACGTAGAACTTCACCAGCAGGTCGAAGTCGCCCGCCGTGGAATAGATTTCCGAGGCGATCTCCGCATCCGCGATGGCATTGGCCACCTGATAGGAGCGGCCGAGCTGGCACTTGATCTGCATGAAGAAGGGGGTCACCGGGCTCTCCACCTGTCGCGGCGCGGGCAGGGCTCCGGCCGGCGTGTTGCGCGCAAGGTGGCCAAAAGCGGGCGCGCTTTCAAGAGCGCCCCTCGCATCGCGGGCGGGAGCATATTACATCACCCTCCGACCATCCGGCATCATGCCGTCTCATCCCGTTCGTCCCGAGGCTGACATGAACGCTGCCGCAACACCCCCCGCCATTCCCATCGCCGTCACCATCGCGGGCTCCGATTCCGGCGGCGGCGCGGGCATCCAGGCGGATCTCAAGACCTTTTCGGCGCTGAAGGTGTTCGGGGCGAGCGTGCTGACCGCGCTGACCGCGCAGAACACGCGCGGCGTCACCGCCATCCATGATGCCCCGCCGGATTTCATCACCGCCCAGATCGATGCGGTGTTCGATGATCTCGCCGTGCGCGCGGTGAAGATCGGCATGCTCTCGCGCCCCGCCGCCATCCGGGCGGTGGCGGAGGGGCTGCGCCGCTGGGCGGGGCCGCCCATCGTGCTCGATCCGGTGATGGTCGCCGCCTCCGGCGCGCGGCTGCTGGAGGATGCGGCCATCGACACCCTGCGCACGGAGCTCCTCCCGCTCGCCGATCTCATCACCCCCAACCTGCCGGAAGCCGCCGCCCTGCTCGACACCGACATGGCCCTGAACGAGGCGCAGATGCAGGCGCAGGGCGAGGCGTTGCTGGCGCTCGGCGCGCGGGCGGTGCTGGTGAAGGGCGGGCACGGGGAGGGCGCCGAGAGCGTGGACCTGCTGGTGACGCCGGGCGGCGTCGCGCGCTTTCCCGCGCCCCGCGTCGCCACGCGCAACACCCATGGCACCGGCTGCACCCTGTCGTCCGCCATCGCCGCGGGCCTTGCGCACGGCCTGCCGCTGGAAGCGGCGGTGCGGCAGGCCAAGGCCTATATCAGCGGTGCCATCGCTGCCGCCGACCGGCTGGACGTGGGCAAGGGCCATGGCCCGGTGCACCATTTCCACGCCTTGTGGGGGTGAACGGGCGGTTTGCGAATGCGGGTTGGTGCGGCGCGCCGGGGCGGGTATCGTCCGGCGTATCGAACGGGCGTTCGGAAGAAGGAAACCACATGGCGCGGGACAGGACAGGCGAGCGGACCGGAGAGGACGGCGCGCACGTCATCACAGGCCAGCTGGGCAAGACCATCCAGCGCCTGCGCAAGGCCTACAACCTGTCCTTGTCCGAACTCTCGGAGCAGTCCGGCGTCGCCAAGTCGATCATCAGCCAGATCGAGCGCAACGAGACCAATCCGACGCTCGCCACGGTCTGGCGGCTGTCGCAGGCGCTGGACATGACGGTGGAGCGGGTTCTGGGCGCCAGCGACGACGCGCCGTTCGTGGAGAAGCTGACGCGGGCGGACACGCCACTCCTCGTCTCCGAGGACGGCCTGTGCCGGCTGTCCATCATCGGCTGGCTCAAGACCGTGGAATGGCTGCAATATTACGACTTCCACGCCGCCCCCGGCGGGGAGCTGGATTCGGAAGGCCACCAGATCGGCTCCATCGAGTCGCTCAGCGTGCTGTCCGGATCGCTGGTGGTGACGGTTGCCGGCGCCGTGGAGAGCGTGCGCGCGGGCGAGACGCTGCGCTATCGCTGCGACCGCCGCCACACCATCCGCAACGAGGGGCCGGAGCCCGCCCACGCGCTCATGGTCTGCATGATGAAGGCCGCCGTGCTCGACTGAGGCCCCTCCGGACGCGGGCTGGGCGGGCGGGCGGCGGTACCAGTCTGTTGTTTCTCCAAGCCAAGTATGATACGAAAAATCCGTTTTGTTGCGTTGCAGTGCGTTTTTTCTCTCTCGCATATTTCAAGGATATAAGATGAGGCTCGGGGCGCGCCTGATCGTACTCATGTCCATGGTTGCGCTGTTCAGTCTTGCGGCCATGATGTCCAAGCTTCTGCGGTGGGATGCCTACACCAACGACATGCTGGTGCGGGGCGGCGTGGTCTGCACGGCCGTCTATTTCGTCGTGGTCCTCTACCAGATGACCCGCGTGCGCCGCCGCCGCCGCTATTGAGCCGATCGCGTCCCGCTGCGGTCGCCGTCACAGCAGCTTGTCCATCAGCCCGTCGAAGAAGGCCGGCAGCTTCTTATGGAACGGCTTGTTGTGGGTTTCGGCATCCATCAGGTGGCCCGTGCCAAGCGCCGCATAGTGCACCGCGCCCTTCACCACCTTGGTCGCGAACTGTCCCACATCCGAGATCAGGCCGCCGCCGGCCACCCTGTCGAGTGTGTCGTCGGAGAGCATCACGCTGTCGGTCCGGGTGGTCATCTGCCATCTCCTCATCGGGGCCGCGGCCCGCTTGTGTTTTGATGGGGAGAGCATGACGCACCCAGCTTACAGCCGCCTGACGGCCATCCCGCACGCTCAGTAGACGTCCCGGCAATAGCGCCGCTCGGCGGCCATGGCCTCCAGCGTCTGCGCGCCCAGCACCTCGCCGAGCACCGCGTCCACCGCCGGCGCCATGCCCTGGAGGCTGCCGCACACATAGATGGCGGCGCCCTCCCGCACCCAGGCTGCCAGCTCGCCCGCCGCCGCCTTCAGCCGGTCCTGCACATAGACGCGGCTGTTCTGGTCGCGGGAGAAGGCGAGATCCAGCCGGGAGAGCGCGCCGGCCTCCCGCCAGGAGGTGATCTCGTCGCGGAAATAGAAGTCGCTCGCCGCGCTCCGCTCGCCGAAGATCAGCCAGTTGCGCCCGTGTCCGGCGCCGATGCGCGCCTTGAGATGGGCGCGCAGGGCCGCAAGGCCGGTGCCGTTGCCGATGAGGATCATGGGCCGCCCGTCCTCGGGCGGGGCGAAGGCGGGGTTGGGGCGGATGCGCGCCTCCAGCGTGCCGCCCTCGACGAGATGCACGGTGAGGAAGCCCGAGCCGATGCCGAGCGAACCGTCCGCCGCCCGGCTCTGGCGCACCAGCAGCTCCAGCCGGCCATCGGCGGGCAGGGAGGCGATGGAATAGGCGCGCTGCGGCAGCGGCGTGAGGCCATCGGTCAGCGCCTGCGCATCGTCCGCCGCCGCGTCCTCGGGCAGGGCCGAGCGGGCGAGGACCGCGCCGAGCGTGTCGGCGCGCCCGTCATGCATGACGCTCGCCTCGGCGGACAGGCCGGCGCGGGCAAGGAAGCGCTCCACGGCCTCGGCGCTCTGGCGGGGGCGGATCTCCACGATGTCGCCGGCCTGCCAGTGCAGCGCGGCCCCTTCGCCCGGAACGAGCGCGACCTGATAGGTCGGCAGCCCCGCCCCCTGCGGATTGAGGCAGGCGCGCTGCACGAGTGTCCAGGGCGCGAAAGCCGGCTCCGGAATCCTTTGCTCGCCTTCGGCCCCCTCCCAGTCGAGACCGGCCGGTGCCAGCTGCCCGAGGTCCCCCTGCCAGCGGGAAAGGGCCTTGCCGTCTTCGCCGTCCATCTCGATGACGGGGAAGAGCGGCTGCGCGCCGTTGCTGCGCAGCCAGCGGTCCAGCCGGTGGCCGAAGTCGCAGAAGTCCGCATAGGCGCGGTCGCCCAGCGCCAGCAGGCCGAAACGCAGGCCGCCAAGATCGACAGGGGCGGCGGAAAGCTTGCGGGCGAAGGCGCGGGCGGAATCCGGCGGCTCCCCCTCGCCGAAAGTGGAGACCACGAACAGCGCGCGCCCCGCCTGCGCGAGATCCTGCGGCGAGAGGGTGGCGAGCGATGCGACCCGCACCGGCACGCCGCCCGACCGGAGCGCGGCGGCGCTGCGCCAGGCGAGGCGTTCGGCCGTCCCGCTCTGGCTGGCGAAGGCCACCAGCACGGCATCCGCCACGCCCGTTTCCGGCCCGAGCGCGCGGGCGGCGGCGAGCACCGCCTGCTTCTTGCGGCGGCGGTCGAGATAGAGCATCCAGCCGGTGACCGCGAACGGCGGCATGAGCAGGCTGGCCAGCATCACCAGCACGATGCCGACGATGCCGAAATAGCTGCCCGAATGCAGTTCGAACATGCTGGCAATGATCTTCTGCCCGAACGGCAGGTCGGCATAGCGGGTGTGCGTCCGGACCGCCCCGGCGCGGTCCAGCACCAGCGTGTTCTCCGCCCGGCCATGGGCGGGATTGAGTGGCACATAGGCGACGGTGAGGGTGTCGGTCCCGCCCGGTGGCAGGAACAGGCTGGCGGTGGTGAAGCCGCCGCTTTCCTTCAGAAAGACCGGCCACAGCCGCTCGATGTCCGGTAATCCCGCTGCGCCACCGGCGCCGGGTTTCGTGCCGGGCGGGTCGGCGGGGCGCTCCGACGCGCTGCTCTCGGACGCCGGGCTCTCCGAGACGGTGCTCTCCGCCACGCTGCTCTCGGCCTGGGCGCGCGGCGTGCCGGTGAGGTCGTGAAGCGCGCCGCGATACCAGTCATAGGACCAGTAGAGGCCGGTCAGGGCGGCCAGCAGATAAAACGGCAGCAGCCAGGTGCCGATGACCGAGTGCAGGTCCCACAGCAGCGTGCGGCCACGGCGGGACAGGTCGAGCCGCAGCCATTTCCGCCAGTCCGTCCATCGGCGCGGCCAGCGCAGATAGAGGCCGCTCAGCGTCAGAGCGACCAGCGCCAGCGCGGAGGCGCCGACCACCTGCCGCCCCGGCTCGCCCACCGCCAGCCAGCGATGGATGGCCATGACCGTCTGGAAGAAGTCGCCGCCCCGGAGGTCGCCCAGCAGCGTGCCGTCATAGGGGTTCACATAGCGCACCTCCAGCGTCGCCTCCGCGCCGGGCGGCAAAGCGAGCCAGACCAGCGCCGGCTTCTCCGGGTCGGAAGAGACGGTGAGGCCGAGAATGGGCCGATCGGGCGCCGCGGCACGGATCTTCGGCAGTAGCGCGGCGGGCGCGAGCGGGCCTGCGGGCTGCGCCTCGACGGTGCGGATGCCGGGATTGAGGGCATCCAGAATGTCGCCCTCGAAGGACAGCATGGCGCCGGTGACGCCGACCACCGCCAGCACTATCCCGGCGGTGATGCCGAGCAGCCAGTGAAGCTGGAACCAGACCGCCTTCAGCATCGGGCCGCCCGCCGCTCAGGGCGCGGGAAACGCCCAGCGCCCGGCGCCGCTTCGTGCGCAAGGCCCCGGCCGGCAGGCTGAGGGGCAAAGCGTGCAAGGGCACTGGAAAAGGGCGGCATGGGGCCTCGCAGGCAGGCGGAGCGCCGCCTCGAACGGAGGAAGCATTCGGCCCCATAGCGCAGGCAAAAGCCGGCCTCAATACAGGCCGGCATTCAATGGAACGATTGTAATCGGCGGGACGGCGCGAGCAATACAGGGCGGCCGGAAGGCGCGCCTCAGCGTTCCACGAACGCCTTCTCGATCACATAATGGCCGGGCTGCGACTGGCTGCCTTCCTGGAAGCCGCGTGCCTCCAGAAGCTCCACCACATCCTTCAGCATCTGCGGGCTGCCGCACAGCATCAGCCGGTCGCGGTCGAGGTCCAGGGGCGGCAGGCCGATATCGGAGAACAGCTGGCCGCTTTCGATCAAGGCGGTGATGCGGCCCTGGTGGCGGAACGGCTCGCGGGTGACGGTGGGATAATAGATCAGCTTCTCGCGCACCATCTCGCCGATGAACTCGTCGTTCGGCAGCACGTTGGAGAGATAGTCGTCATAGGCGAGTTCCGCGACGGTGCGGCAGCCATGAACGAGGACCACCTTCTCGAACCGCTCATAGGCGTCGGGGTCCTTCGCCACGGAGAGGAACGGGGCAAGGCCGGTGCCGGTGGAGAGCAGATAGAGCGTCTTGCCGGGCAGCAGGCTGTCCTGCACCAGCGTTCCGGTGGCCTTGCGGCCCACCAGCACCTTGTCGCCCACCTTCAGGTGCTGGAGGCGGGAGGTGAGGGGGCCGTTCGCCACCTTGATGGAGAAGAAGCGCAGGTCTTCCTCGTAATTGGCGCTCGCCATGGAATAGGCCCGCAGCAGCGGCTTGCCGTCCACCATCAGGCCGATCATCACGAACTGGCCGTTGAGGAAGCGGAAGCCGGTGTCGCGGGTGGTGGTGAAGGTGAACAGCCGGTCGGTCCAGTGATGGACGCTGGTGACGGTTTCCTCGTTCAGATTGCTCATGGCGGCATCAATCGCAAAAGAGACGGCAGCGAAGGGCTTCCCATTCACTGAGCCGGTCTGTGATATTATTCAATTCACCTATAGACCAAGCCTGCGGGCCGCGCCACTGCGGCCCGGCCCGTGCGGCGCCATGTCCTGCCCCGGTCGGGGTCAGATCTCCTCGTCCGCGACGCGGGCGAGATAGCGGCCATAGGTGGATTTGCCGAGCGCCTGCGCGGCTGCCAGAAGCTGGTTGCGGTCGATGAAGCCGGAGCGATAGGCGATCTCTTCGGGCGCCGAAATCTTCAGGCCCTGCCGCTGCGCCAGGATCTGCACGAACACCGCCGCCTCGATCAGCGAATCCGGCGTGCCGGTGTCGAGCCAGGCAAAGCCCCGGCCCATGCGGCTGACATGAAGCTCGCCCATGTCCATATAGGCGCGGTTCACGTCCGTGATCTCGATCTCGCCACGGGCGGAGGGCTTCACGGAGGCCGCGATGTCCAGCACCCGGTTGTCGTAGAAATAAAGCCCGGTCACCGCGAGGTTGGAGCGGGGCTTGGCGGGCTTTTCCTCGATGGAGAGGGCGCGTCCCGCGCGGTCCATCTCCACCACGCCATAGCGCTCGGGGTCCTGCACCGCATAGGCGAACACCGTGGCGCCGGTCTCCCGCGCCGTCGCGTCCGCCAGCAGATCGGCAAGGCCGTGGCCGAAATACAGGTTGTCGCCGAGGATCAGCGCCACCCGGTCCGAGCCGACGAACTCGCGGCCGACGATGAAGGCATCGGCGAGGCCACGCGGGCTTTCCTGCACCGCATAGGCGAGGCGGACGCCGAACTGGCTGCCATCGCCCAGCAGCGCCTGAAACAGCGCGCTGTCATGGGGAGTGGTGATGATCAGGATCTCCCGGATGCCCGCCATCATCAGCGTGGACAGGGGATAATAGATCATCGGCTTGTCGTAGACCGGAAGCAGTTGCTTCGACACGACCTGCGTCATCGGATACAGGCGCGTGCCGGAACCGCCGGCGAGAATGATGCCTTTCACGGGGTCTCCACGGGCTGGGGAGCGAGCAGGGCGTCCACGATCTCGCGCACCCGCGTCTCCCACGGAGCGGCGCGATAGCGGAACGTCCGCTCGAACAGGCTGGAATCAAGTTCGGAGTTGGCCGGGCGCCGGGCGGGCGTCGGATAGTCTGCGGTGGTGATGGCGGCGACCTCCGGCGTGCGGCCGGTATGGCGCGCGGCGGCGGAAATGATGGCGCGGGCAAAGCCGTGCCAGGTGGTCACGCCGCAGCCGGCGAAATGATAGGTGCCGAAGCGGGCCGTTCCCGCCTCCATCTGGCGGGCGACCGCCAGCAGGGCTTCCGCGATGTCCCGCGTGGCCGTCGGGCAGCCGCGCTGGTCGGCGACGATGGTCAGCCGGTCCCGCTCGCCGGCAAGCCGCAGCATGGTCTTGAGGAAATTGGCGCCGTGAACGCCATAGACCCAGGAAGTGCGCAGGATGACGTGGCGCTCGCCGGCGGCGCGCACGGCAGCCTCGCCCGCCGCCTTGGTGCGGCCATAGACGCCGAGCGGCGCGATCGGGTCGGCCTCCACATAGGCGCCCGCCTTGGTGCCGTCGAACACATAGTCGGTGGAAATGTGGATCAGCGGTACGCCGAGCCGGGCGCAGCGTTCCGCCAGCACGCCGGGGCCGGTGGCATTGCCGCGCGTCGCCGCCTCGGGCTCGGATTCGGCCCGGTCCACGGCGGTATAGGCGGCGGCATTGATGGCCAGCGTCGGCGCCACCTCCGCGAACAGGCGGGCGACGGCCACCGGATCGGCGATATCCGCCCGTGCCCGGTCCACGCCGACGAGATCAACGCCCCGCGCGGCCGCGAGCGCTGCGGTCTCGCGCCCGACCTGTCCGTTGGCCCCGAACAGCAGGATGCGCATCAGGAGGCGAGCCCGAGCCGTTCGCGGGCATAGCGGGCGCGCAGCGGCTCCCACCAGCCGGCGTTGGCGAGATACCATTCCACCGTCCGGCGCAGCCCGCTCTCGAACGTCTCGCGGGGCGACCAGCCGAGTTCGGTGTGGAGCTTGGAGAAGTCGATGGCATAGCGCGCATCGTGGCCGGGGCGGTCGGTGACGAAGCGGATCAGATTTTCGCGCGGCCCGATGGCGGCATCGGGGCGGATGTCGTCGAGGATGGTGCAGATGGCGCGGACCACGTCGATGTTCCGCCGCTCGCTGTCGCCGCCCACATTGTAGCTCTCGCCGGGCCGCCCCTTGGTCGCGATCAGCAGCAGGGCCTCGGCGTGATCCTCCACGAACAGCCAGTCGCGCACGTTCTCGCCGGTGCCGTAGACCGGCAGCGGCGCGCCTTCCAGCGCGTTGAGGATGACGAGGGGAATGAGCTTTTCGGGGAAATGGTACGGCCCGTAATTGTTCGAGCAGTTCGACATCACCACCGGCAGGCCATAGGTGTGGAACCACGCCCGCACCAGATGGTCGGAGGCCGCCTTGGAGGCGGAATAGGGCGAGTTGGGCTGGTAGGGCGTATCCTCGCGGAACAGGCCCTCGGCGCCGAGTGTGCCGAACACCTCGTCGGTGGAGATGTGGTGGAAGCGGAACGCCTCGGCCTGCGCGCCGGACAGCCCGCGCCAGTAGCGCAGCGCCTCCTGCAGCATGGTGTAGGTGCCGACGATGTTGGTCTCGACGAAGGTGCCGGGGCCGTCGATGGAGCGGTCCACATGGGATTCCGCCGCCAGATGCATGACGAGGTCGGGCCGGAACCCGTCCAGCGCCGCGCGCACCGCCGCTGCGTCGCAGATGTCGCCGCGCACGAAGCTGTGGCGCGGATTGTCCGCCACCGGCGCCAGCGATGCGAGATTGCCGGCATAGGTCAGCTTGTCGAAGGTCAGCACCTCACGGCCGGAGGCGATGAGATGCCTCACCACGGCCGAGCCGATGAAACCGGCGCCGCCGGTTACCAGAATGCGTTGTGCCATATGGTCCCCATGCGCCCGTCACGCATAGACGAACGGGCTGTCGAAATCCTTCAGGCGGGGCAGCACGCGATCCTTGTCCGACAGGATCGGTTCCGCGACCGGCCACTCGATGCCGATGTCCGGATCATTCCACATGATCCCGCCCTCGCACTCGCGCGCATAAGGGCTGTCCACCTTGTACTGCACCTTGGTATCGGGAACGAGGCTGCAGAAGCCATGCGCGAAGCCGCGCGGCACGAACAGTTGCTCGCCGCCCGCGGCGGTCAGCCTGACCCCCACCCATTCGCCATAGGTGGGCGAGCCCTTGCGCAGGTCCACCGCCACATCGAAAATCTCGCCCTGCACCGGGCGCACGAGCTTGGCCTGCGCGGCCGCGCCGCTCTGGAAGTGCAGGCCGCGCAGCGTGCCGGGGGGCTCGGAGAGGGATTCATTGTCCTGCACGAAGTCGGCGGTGATGCCGTTCTGTGCCCAGCGGTCCTTCACATAGGTCTCGCTGAAATATCCGCGCGGGTCCGTGAAGCGCGCCGGCGTGACCAGGATGACCTCAGGAATGGCAAGGCGCACGAAGCTGGTCATGGGGCAGGCGGATCTCTGGAGGGCGAAGAGCGGCGGGACGTTACTCGCGGGCTTTCCGAAGGTCAATGAACCCCCGCTCCGCCATGTCGGCGCTGTCCTCTTTCCGAAACTTGCGTGTGGCTGTCGGAATTGTTCGCAGTAAACGCAGTCGATCCTTATTCCTGTTGCTTGAATTTTTTGCAGTTCATAAAAGGTGGTGTCATTGTTTTTCTTGCTGTCAAGTTTCGGGCTGTGTCATGGCATCTGTATCCGTTCCCCGCAAAGCATCGACCGCGCAGCGGTGTTCGGGATGCCTCGATGGAGCGGACGTTCCCTTCGCCTTCTCCATGGCCTTTCAGCCGATCGTCGATGTGCGCAGCCGCGCCATTTTCGCGTTCGAGGCGCTGGTGCGGGGACCGGGCGATGAGCCGGCGGCGGACATTCTGGGGCAGGTGACCGAGGCCAACCGCTACAGCTTCGATCAGGCCTGCCGCATCAAGGCGCTGGAACTGGCCGCCGCGCTGGGCGCCCCGGCGCGGGCGGAAAACGGCGTCTCCATCAATTTCATGCCGGGCGCGGTCTATGAACCGGCCAATTGCCTGCGCATCACGCTGGACACCGCGCGCCGCGTCGGCATTCCGCTGCGCCAGATCATCTTCGAGGTCACCGAGCAGGAGCGCGTGGCCGATACCGGCCCATCCTCAAGCTGGACATGGCGCTGACCCGCAAAATCGATGCCGATCCGGTGCGCCGGGCCATCATGGCGGGCATCGTGCGGATGACCGGCGAGCTCGGCGTCATCCCCGTGGCGGAGGGCATCGAGACCCGCGCCGAGATGGAGACGGTGGCCGCGCTCGGCGTCTGCCACATGCAGGGCTACCTGTTCGCCCGCCCCGCCTTCGAGGCGCTGCCGGAGCCGCAGTTTCCCCGAGCCGGTCAGGAGCGGTTGTAGATGTCCTCAAGGCGCACGATGTCGTCCTCGCCCAGATAGGACCCGGTCTGCACCTCGATCAGTTCCAGCGGGATGCGTCCGGGATTGGCGAGGCGGTGGGTCTCCCCGAGCGGGATATAGACCGACTGGTTCTCGTGCACGGTCTGCTGGCGGTCGCCGACCGTCACCTCGGCGGTGCCGCGCACCACCACCCAGTGCTCGGAGCGGTGGTGATGCTTCTGGAGCGAAAGCTTCGCCCCCGGCTCCACGACGATCTTCTTCACATGGAAGCGCTCGCCCCGGCACACCGTTTCATAGGTGCCCCACGGCCGGTGCATCTTGCGGTGTTCTTCCGCCTCCACCCGGTGCGAGGTCTTCAGCGCGGCCACCAGATGCTTCACGTCCTGACTGCGGTCGGAGGGCATGACGAGCACCGCATCCGCCGTCGCCACCACGGAGATGCCGTCGAGGCCGATGCCGGTCACCAATGGCCCTTCCGAGCGCACATAGGAATTGTGGCTGTCGAGCAGTTCGACCTCGCCCTCGGTCACATTGCCGTCCGCGTCGCCGGTCTTGATCTCGCGCAC
>NCCY01000219.1 GCA_002279855.1 Rhizobiales bacterium 12-68-15 | reverse complement strand
GCCCTCCCGGACACAAGCTTCAGAGAAACGGCACCTGAACATGCTGCGCCTCCTGCGCGTCTATGGCCGGGCGATCCGGCTGCTTGGCCCCGATGCCCGCCTCGGGGCATTGCTGGCCCTTGGCAACATCGCGCTGGCCGGTGCGCAGTTCGCCGAGCCCATCCTGTTCGGCCGCATCATCAATGCGCTGGCCGGATCGCAGGCGGGGGCGGAGACCTCGCTCACAGCGCTCGTGCCGCTGCTCGCCATCTGGGCCGGCTTCGGCCTGTTCTCCATCGTCGCGGGCGTGCTGGTTTCCCTGCATGCGGACCGGCTGTCCCACCGCCGCCGGCTGGGCGTGCTGGCCGACTATTTCGAGCACGTCCTGCAACTGCCCCTCTCCTTCCATGGCGAGACCCATTCCGGGCGGCTGTTCAAGATCATGCTCCAGGGCACCGATGCGCTGTGGGGGCTCTGGCTCTCCTTCTTCCGCGAGGATTGCGCGGCCATCGTCGCGCTGGTGGTGCTGGTGCCGGTGGGGCTTTTCATCAACTGGCGGCTGGGGCTGGTGCTGATCCTGCTGGTCTTCGCCTTCGCCGTGCTGACCGCCTATGTGCTGCGGCGGACCGAGGCCATGCAGCGCGCGGTGGAGGGGCACCGCTCCAGCCTCGCGGAGCACGCCACCGACGCGCTGGGCAATGTGGCGCTCATCCAGAGCTATACCCGCATCGAGGCGGAGGTGACCCATCTGCGCCAGACCGCGACGCGGCTTCTCGCGGCGCAGATTCCGGTCCTGTCCTGGTGGGCGCTGGTCTCCATGGCCACCAAGGCCGCGACCACGCTGACGGTGCTGACCCTGCTGGTGGTCGGCACCTGGCTGCACCTGCGGGGCCTCGCCAATATCGGCGAGATCGTCACCTATGTGGCGTTCGCGACCATGCTGATCGGCCGGCTGGACCATACGGTCGGCTTCGTGAACCGCCTCGTGCTCAGCGCGCCCATGCTGGAGGAGTTCTTCGACGTGCTGGACACCGAGGCGCAGGTGCGCGACCGGCCCGGCGCCAGGGATCTCCTGCGGGTGCGCGGCGATGTGGCGTTCGCGGACGTGTCCTTCTCCTATGACGGCAAGCGCTCGGCCCTGGCGGACGTGAGCTTCCACGCCGCGCCGGGCGAGACCATCGCCCTCGTGGGGGCTACGGGCGCGGGCAAGTCCACGGCGCTGACCCTCCTGCACCGGGTGTTCGATCCGCAGTCGGGCCGCATCACCGTGGACGGCACGGACCTGCGCGACGTGACGCTGGCCTCGCTGCGGCGGCAGATCGGCGTGGTGTTCCAGGAGGCGCTGCTGTTCAACCGCTCCGTCGAAGACAATCTGCGGGTCGGCAAGCCCGATGCCAGCGAGGCGGAGATGCGGCTCGCCCTCGCCCGGGCGCAGGCGCTCGATCTGGTGGACAGCCATCCGGACGGGCTGAAGGCCAATGTGGGCGAGCGCGGCCGCGCGCTGTCGGGCGGGGAGCGGCAGCGGCTCGCCATCGCCCGCGCCTTGCTGAAGGACCCGCCCATCCTCATTCTCGACGAAGCCACCAGCGCGCTGGACGCGGCCACGGAGGCCAAGGTTCAGGCGGCGCTGGAAGAGGTGATGAAGGGCCGCACCACCTTCGTCATCGCCCACCGCCTCGCCACCATCCGCTCCGCAGACCGCATCCTGGTGTTCGACCACGGGCGGATCGTGGAAGCGGGCAGCTTCACGGATCTGGTGGCCGCCGGCGGCCGTTTCGCCACGCTGGCGCGCGCCCAGTTCCTGGCCCCGGAACGGCATGGCTGACCCCGGAACCGGCCACCGCCAACACCTTAACCCGCCACCGTAAAACCCCGATCGCACCGTTCCGGAACGGTTCCGGCTTTCGCCCTCCGGCAAAAAGCGTTACAGAGTGTGACGGGGCTGTTACCTGACATGGAGCGAACTTTGGCGGGCTTGTCCGGTCTGCGCACGAAGGGCGCGTTCAACCCTTTGGCTGCGGGTGCCCTGGCGCTGGCAATCATCCTTCTTGCCGCGACGGTGACGTCCGCGCGCGCGACGCCCATCCTGCTTGTGGATGCCGAGAGCGGCCGCGTGCTGGAGCAGCAGGAGGCGGGACGCCCCTGGTATCCCGCATCTGTCACCAAGCTGATGACGGTCTATGTGGCCCTCAATGCGGTCCGCCAGGGCCGCATGACCATGGACACGCTGCTCACCGTCTCGCCGCTGGCCGCCTCCCAGTCGCCCACCAAGATGGGTTTCGCCGCAGGCACCAAGGTCACGCTCGACAACGCCCTCAAGATGCTGATGGTGAAGTCCGCCAACGACATGGCGGTCACCATCGCCGAGGGCGTCGGCGGCTCGCATGCGGACTTCATCCAGGAGATGAACGCCACCGCCGCCCACCTCGGCATGAGCGGCACCCATTACGAGAACCCGAACGGGCTTCCCGATGCCGGGCAGGTCACCACCGCCCGCGACCTTGCAGTGCTGGCGCGGCACCTGATCTATGATTTCCCCGAGCACGAAATGCTGTTCCGCCTGCCGGCCATCCGGCTCGGCAAGATCGTGATGCGCAACTACAACCGCCTGATCGACCGCTATCCCGGTGCAGACGGCATGAAGACCGGCTTCATCTGCGCCTCCGGCTTCAATCTGGTGGCCACCGCCTCGCGCAACGGCAAGCGGCTCATCGCCGTGATCCTCGGCGCGCCCTCCGCCGTCGCGCGGACGGAGCAGGCCGCCTTGCTGTTCGAGAAGGGCTTCCAGCCGTCCTGGAGCATCTTCGGCTCCGCCTCTCCCTCGCTGGAGGCCATCCAGAATCAGGTGACCGAGCCCGTGGACATGAACATCTGCAAGCGCAAGCGCGCGGTGGCGGCGGCGGAGAACGAGGACGAAAACCTCTATTCGTCAGGCCCCGGCGCCAGTTCATATGCGGTGTCGGCCGCCGTTGCCGCCGGCTTCAGCAAGGGCGAGGGCGCGGCCCTCCTCCAGACCCTGCCGCCGTCCATGCCGCCCGTCCGCGTCTTCGTCGGCGCCGCCCGCGCCACGCCGGACGAGCAGGACAAGGCGCTGGACGATGCCCGTGGCGCCCCGCCGGCCACCGCCGCCGCGCCTGCCGGTCAGAAGCCGAAGCAGAAGCAGGCGGTCATCGACACCGGCAATCCAGCCAAGCCCGCACCGAAGCCCTCTGCCGCTCCGGCCGCGACCGCCAGGGATGCGGTGAAGAACGACAAGGCGGCCGCCAAACCTGCGGCCACCGCCAAACCCGCCACCCCTGCCAAGCCCCCCGCGACAGCCAAGCCGGCCCAGAAGCCGGCCACCAGCGCCGCCGCGCCTGCCGCGCCCAAGCCCAAAACCAGCGGCACGAGCACGAGCGGCACCAGCAGCAGCGCCACGGGCAGTGCGGGCGCCGATCCCCTCACCTTCGGTCCCCCGCCGCCGGCAAAGCCCGGCACCTGAGGCCGGACGAACCAGCGCGTGACCGACATGACTGCCGAAGTTGCGGAGCGCCGGGGCCCCCCGGCGCCCATCCCCGTCACCGTGCTCACCGGGTTTCTCGGTGCGGGCAAGACCACCCTGCTCAACAGCCTTCTGGCTGATCCGGCACTTGCCGACACCGCCGTGCTCATCAACGAATTCGGCGAGATCGGGCTCGATCACCTGTTTGTCCGCGAGGTGAAGGAAGGCGTCGTCCTGCTCGCCAGCGGCTGCCTGTGCTGCACCGTGCGCGGCGATCTGGTGAGCGCGCTGGAAGACCTGCTGCGCGGGCGGGACAACAACCGCCTTCCGCCCTTCAACCGCGTCATCGTGGAGACCACCGGGCTGGCGGACCCCGCCCCCATCCTCTTCACGCTGATGAGCCACCCCTATCTCGTGCTGCGCTATCGGCTCGATGGCGTCATCACCGTGGTGGATGCGGTGAATGGCGAGGCGACGCTGGATGCCCAGCCCGAATCGGTGAAGCAGGCGGCGGTTTCCGACCGCATCGTGCTCACCAAGACCGACCTGATGGGCGACCGGCCCGCGGACCTCGCCCGCCTTCTGGCGCGGCTGAAGCGCCTTGCGCCCGCAGCGCCGGTTCTTGATGCCGCGCGCGGCGAGGCGACGGCGACCGCCTTGCTTCAGGCGGGTCTCTACGACCCCGCCACGAAGATACCGGACGTGTCCCGCTGGCTTGCGGCGGAACGGGTGGCGGCGGCGGAGCCGGAGGGGTCACACGATCCCAACCGGCATGACGAGCGCATCCGCGCCTTCACCATCGCCACCGATGCGGCGGTGTCCATCTCGACACTGGACCTGTTCCTCGAACTGCTGCGCGCCACCTATGGGGCCAACCTGCTCCGGCTCAAAGGGGTGGTGAAGCTGGCGGACGATCCGTCCGCGCCCATCGTTCTGCATGGGGTGCAGCATGTGATGCACCCGCCGGTCCGGCTTGATGCCTGGCCCGATGACGACCACCGCACCCGCCTCGTGATGATCGTTCGCGATCTCGACCCGGATGTGGTCCGCCGCCTGTTCGCCGCCTTTCTCGGCGTGCCGCAGATCGACATGCCGGATCATGCCGCCCTGACCGACAACCCGCTGGCACCGCCCGGCCTGAACGGGGGTTGAACCCGGAATGACGCGCCTCCCCTCCCCCGCCGATATCATCGCCTTCTGGCGCGCAGCTGGCCCCGACCGCTGGTTCAAGTCCGATCCTGCCTTCGACCTTGAGGTGCGCGACGCCCTTCTCCCCGCCCTCGAAGACGCTGTGGCGCGCGGGGCCGGGGAAATGCCCCTTGCCGATTATGAAGCGACGGCGGAGGGCAGCCTCGCCCTCGTTCTGGTGCTGGATCAGGTGCCGCGCAACGTGTTTCGCGGCACGCCGCGCGCGTTCGCGACCGATGCCGCCGCCCGCCTCGTGGCGGACCGGGCATGCGCCGCCGGGTTCGACAAGAAGGTGGAGCCCCTGCTGCGCGGCTTCCTCTATCTGCCCGGCATGCATGCGGAAGACCTGCCGGCGCAGGAGCGCACGGTCGCCCTCTATGAGGCTTTGGGCGATGCGGAGCAGTTGCGCTACGCCATCATCCATCGCGACATCATCGCCCGCTTCGGGCGCTTTCCCCACCGCAATCCCATTCTCGGCCGCACCATGACGGCGGAAGAGGCGCAGTTTCTGGCGGAAGGCGGGTTC